>NZ_JBBEBZ010000201.1:0-60518 GCF_040882075.1 Nitriliruptor sp. | reverse complement strand
ACGGCGACGACTGCATCATCGTCGAGAACGGGAACGCCACCATCTACGGCGGCGCTGGACACGACACGATCGTCGTCGGCAACGGCACCACGACCGTCCACGGCGGTCCCGGGAACGACACGATCGTGTCCGAACACCCGAACGGCAACGCGAGCGGTGGTGGCAAGGCCACGCTCTACGGCGACGAGGGCAACGACCATCTCATCGCTCGGAGGGGCAACGTCACCCTCGTCGGGGGCGACGGCATCGATACCTGCACCGTGCCCGCCGCGCTGGACGCCGACTGCGAGTTCGTGAACGGCGTCGAGGTCGCGGCCACGGACGAGGGCTTCGCCCCAGCCGGACGCGTCGACCTCGCAACGATCGACGACGACGTCAAGGCGCCCCAGAACGGCGAGGGCAGCGGGCTCGAGGGCGAGGGCACCAACCTCGAGGGCGAGGGCACCAACCTCGAGGGCGAGGGCACCAACCTCGAGGGCGAGGGCACCAACCTCGGGGGCGAGGGCACCAACCTCGGGGGCGGGGCGGTCCATCAGGAGAAGGTCACCGAGGACGAGAAGCAGGACACCCCGACAGACCCGCCTTCGGACGACCCGTCGACCGATGGTGAGGTCGAACCCGCAGTCTGAACCTCATCCTCTCCAGCTCGCCGGCCACCCGCCGCGGTCAGCCTCCGGCTGGCCGCGGCGGGTCCACGAGACCACCTGCCACGAGCACCGCACGGATCGACGCGAGATCGTCCGGGCCGCGCAGGTCGTGCGGGAGTTGGGGGACGCGGACGATCGTGCGGTGACCGAGCCGGCGATCGATGTCGGCGAGGTGCTCGCGCTGTTGCGCTCGCCTGGCTTCGAGGAAGGCGCCCTCGGCGTCGTCCGGGAGCACCTGGTTCACCACCACCGCACCGACGGTCAGCCCCGCATCGCGCAGCGTCGTCTCGGCACGGCACGTCTCCTCGATCGGGAGCCGCTCCGCGAGCGTCACGAGGTGGATGACCGCGTCCTCGGTGAGCCGGCGTCGCAGGGCGGTCAGCCGGTCGGCTCGAGCTCGGAGGCGTCCGATCACCGGATCGTCGGGCGGCGGGTCCCCCGCCATGTTCGCCACCGCCCGGTCGAGCCCCCGGACCTTCTCACGTTGGCGCACCAACCCACCGACCCAGCCCCGCAGCAGCTCGGGCATCGCCAGCAACCGGAGCGTGTGCCCCGTGGGTGCGGTGTCCACCACGATCCGCTCGTAGCGGTCGGCGTCATCGACCAGCAGCTGCGACAGCCGGTCGAGGACGGCCGACTCGAGCGTCCCGGCGCCCTGCTTGGCGAGGTCGAGGTGACGGTCGACCGTCGCCCGGATCTCGGGGCCCACGAGCCGGTGGGCGTCGGCTCGCACCCGTTCGACGTGGGCGGCGGCGGTCGCCTCGGCATCGATCTCGATCGCGTCGAGGCCCGGTGCGACCAGGGTCGGCGCGTCCCCCAGCCGGGCGCGGAGGAGGTCGCCGGTCGAGTGGGCCGGGTCGGTGGAGACCAGCAGCGTGCGGTGACCGGCGAGCGCCGAGGCCGTCGCGAGGGCGGCCGCCGTGGTCGTCTTGCCGACCCCGCCCTTGCCCCCCACGAGCGCGATCGACCGCGAGTGAGCCGCCACCTAGCAACACACCCCGTGGACGGGGAAGCGGTCGACGCCCTCGCGCCGGTGCAGGTCGTGGAACGCCTGCACCAGGTGCGGGGTCAGCTCGAGGGTCTCGTAGGCGGCGGGGTCGTCGATGCCGGACGACGCCAGGAGCAGCACCGCGAGGAAGCGGTCCTCCTCCTCGCGGGCGACCCGGCGCAAGCTGCCACGCCACCGCGCGACGAACACCGCCTCGTGCCAGGCAGCGGCGGCGCGCAGGCCGGACCGGACCCGCTCGAGCGGACCCCGATCGGCCGGCGCGCCGTCGTCGGTCACCGTCTGGTGCGCTGGTCGGTCCGGTGGACACCGGCGGCCTCGTCGTCGGCGGGGTCGAACCCGCCCGCCCTGGCCTTGCGGATCCCCATGAACGCTTCGGCCACCAGCCAGACCGCCAGCACGAGGATGATGGCGTCGAGCGGTGCCAGCAGCCAGTCCCCTCGCTCCACGAAGTCGATGAGGTTGAGCACCAGCGCCCACACCGTCATGGCCAACAGGAACGTCAACGGGATCAGCTGCGGCAGCGCGTTGCGGCCGCTGCGCGTCACCCACACCGCGATCACCGCGAGAGCGAGCCCGGCGGTCAGCTGGTTGGTGGTGCCGAACAGGGTCCAGAGCCGGCCGAACGCGAAGCCGGCATCGGCGGTGTCGCCCGAGCTCGGTGCCAGCGCCAGCGCGAGCGGCACGCCCGCCGCGATCGCCGTGACGGTGGTGAGGTTCATCGTGGCCTTGCGGAAGCCGCCGAGCACCCCGCCGCGACGCTCGGGAACCAGCTGCCCCATCTCCTGGATGATGTAGCGCTGGAGCCGGACACCGGTGTCCATGGTCGTGGCCGCGAAGGAGATGACCACGACCGCCGCGAAGATCCTGCCGAGGTCCTCGGGGACGCCGAGGTGGCCGGCGAAGCCCGCGATACCGGCCACGAAGTTGCCGACGGCGCCACCACCGGCGGTGCCGAAGTCGGGGTAGAGCTCGCCCCAGTCGAGCCCGACGGCGGCGATACCGGCGGTGGTGGCCAGGATCGCGCCGAGCGCCAGCGAACCCTCACCGAGCGCGCCCACGTACCCGACGTACTTGGCGTCGGTGTCCTTGGCGAGCTGCTTGGACGTCGTCCCCGACGCGACCAGCGAGTGGAAACCGGAGATGGCGCCACAGGCGACGGTGACGAACAGGAACGGGAAGAACGAGGGCGTGCCCTCGGGCAACCCGGTGTTGATCGCCGGGGCCACGATGCGATCGAGACCGATGAGGAGCCCGAGGAAGATCACACCGAGCGCGATGAACAGCTGGTGGCTGTTGATGTAGTCGCGCGGCTGCAGCAGGACCCAGACCGGGATGCGGGACGCGATGAACGCGTAGATGAACAGGGCGACGATCCACACGGTGCGGGCACCGACCCCGAGCATCTCGGCCACACCATCGAGCTCGATCGGGTAGGCGTTGCCGACCAGGATGAGCGCGTACAGGACCGCGACGCCGACGAGCGATGGCACGAGCGCGCTGGTCTTGGTGCGGTAGATGTACTGCCCGAGCCCGATCGCCAACGGGATCTCGAGCACGATCGGGATGACGGCACCGGGGTTGGCGACGAACAGGTTGCCGATGACCACCGCGAACACCGCGTTCACCAGCGTCAGCAGGAAGAAGATGATGATGAGGAACAGGGTGCGCGACCGCCGGTTGATGACGGCGCTGGTCAGCGTGCCGATGTTCTGCGCGCGGTTGCGGACCGAGACGACGATCGAGCCGAAGTCGTGGACGCCCGCCGCGAAGATGGTGCCGAAGACCACCCACAGCAACGCGGGGACCCAGCCCCAGAAGACGGCGATGGCCGGCCCGACGATGGGTGCGGCACCGGCGACCGAGGTGAAGTGGTGACCGAACAGGACGTGCTTGTTGGTCGGGACGAAGTCGATCCCGTCCTCCATGGTGACCGCCGGCGTCGGCAGCGCATCGTCGAGGGCGTAGACCTTCTCGGCGAGGTAGCTCGCGTAGTAGCGGTACCCGAGCGCGAACAGCCCGAGGACGACCACGAGCACGATGATGGCAGGCATGTTTGGGCTCCCTGTCCGGGCGCCGGATCTCCCCGGCCGGCGCTGCGCCCGAGCCTAGCCACCGCACCGGGCCTGATGAGCGGAACTTCCGTTGCGTGGTTGCCCTCGGACGCGGGACGTCACGGACAGGAGGCCGCGTGAACGGTGAGCTGACCACCGCGTGGCGGACCGCGCAGCTCGGCGAGGTCGCCTGGGTGGACGCGACGGGAGCGCCGCAGGCCGAGGTGGTCGTGCCGCTGCTCGACGACCGGCTCCCCGCTCTGGCGCTGCCCTACGCCCGGCTCGCGACGGCGCGGTCGATCGCCGCCGCCGGACGGGTGACGTGGACGCTCGCCGTGCCAGCAGTCGCCGGCGGCGCCGTCCCGGTCGCGGCCGCCGCCCACGTCGAGGTGATCGAGGACCCGGCCGGCGAACGGTTCATCGCCACCTCGCTGCTCGACCAGGTGCTGGCCAAGCACCCCCCGGCACGGCGACGGCTCGACAGCGTGCTGCTGCGACGCGAACACGGGTGGTACGTCCCGCGGCTGATCATCCGCACCACCGAGCTCGGGCCGAGCTTCGAGCTCGGCGTCGGCGAAGCGCTCGGGGTCAGCACCGCCGCCGATGGCGGTCCGTGGGTGGCGGCCGCACACCAGGTGTCGGTCGCCGACGGGACGGCCCGACTCCCGATCGACGACGGGCCAGCGTTCGTGCTGCAGCACGGCGCGGACATCCCCGACCTCGAGACCCCCTGGCACCGGCGGTGGCGAGGAACGGTCGAGGCGGGCCGCTTCCGCGCGATCGAACGCGACGAGGTGCCGCTCGCCCGACGTCCCCCGGGTCTGCGCGACCGGCTGCGGACCGAACGGACGCTGCACCGTGCCTGCCGGGACGGGCTCCGCGAGGCCGGCCACCGCTGAGCATCGAGCGGTGCCCGGCAGGTCAGTCGGTGATGCCGGCGAACAGGCCCTCGACGAACAGCTCCGGGTCGAACACCGCGAGGTCGTCGATGTCCTCACCGAGACCGACGAGCTTGACCGGCAGGTCGAGCTCGCGCTGGACCGCGACGACGATGCCGCCCTTGGAGGACCCGTCCAGCTTGGTGAGGGCGATCCCGGTGACCTCGACCGCCTCGAGGAACGCGCGGGCCTGGGCGATGCCGTTCTGCCCGGTCGTGGCGTCGAGGACGAGCAAGGTCTCCTCGAGCGGGCCGGCCTGCTTCTCGAGCACGCGCTTGACCTTGCCGAGCTCGTCCATCAGCTCGCGCTTGTTGTGCAACCGCCCCGCGGTGTCGACGATGAGCAGGTCGGCGGACCGCTCCGTGGCGGCGGCGTAGGACTCGAACGCGACCGATGCCGGATCGGCACCCTCGTCCTTGCGCACGAGGTGGGCGCCGGTGCGGTCGGCCCAGACGCCGAGCTGCTCGGCTGCTGCGGCCCGCCAGGTGTCGGCGGCGGCGAGGACGAGCTCGCGCCCCTCGCGCTGCTCCACGGCGGCGAGCTTGCCGATCGTGGTGGTCTTGCCGGTCCCGTTGACGCCGGTCACCAGCCACACCGTCGGCCCCTCGTCGGTGGCTCGACCGAGCGAACGGTCCGCGGTGCCGAGCGCCGACCGCAACGCCTGTTTGAGCAGGTCGAGCACGCCGTCGGCGGTGGTGACCCCCTCCTCGCGGCTGCGACGCTTGAGCTCCTCGATGATCTCGAGGGTGGCGGTCACGCCGACGTCGGCGGTGATCAGCGCCTCCTCGAGCCCGTCCCACGCCTCGTCGGTGATGCCGCGACCGAACAGGTCCGCGACCGATGCGCCGAGGACGTTGCGGGTCCGGGACAGTCGGCGCTTGAACCGCTCCCCGAGCGGCATGAGCTCCGGCTCGACCAGCTCCGCCGGCGTGTCGGGGACGACGACCTCGGGGAGGGTGTCCGGGCCGACGTCGACGTGGGGAGCGGCCAGCTCCTCGTCGGCCGCGACCGGCGTCTGCCCCGGTGCGGGCCGCTCGAGGACGTCGGTGCCACCGCCCTGCCCGACCTCACGGCCACCCGGCTTCTGCCCCGATCGCCCACGCGCGACGAGCCCGCCGAGCAGGACCACCAGCAGGACCGGTAGCGAGATGAGGACGATCGGATCGATGTCCACGGGCGGCTCCGAGGTCGACGACGTGGAGCCAGGACGCTACCGGCAGCGGCCGGGACCCTCGACCGTGCGACGGGCCATCCGACACCGGGTCACACGGGCCGTTGACCGCTCGTTCTACGTCACGAGACGGCTCAGCCGGCGTTCGCGCGGTCGGCGTAGGCGTTGGCCACCGACAGGACGTGGCGCACGTAGGACTCGGACCGGTTGTAGCTGAACATCGCGCGTCCCCACGAGGAGCTCGCGCTCATGTCGACGCCCGACGCGCACAGGTACCGCGCCGCGGCCAGCGCCGCGTCGTCGATGTGCTGTGGGTCGGCGACCCCGTCGCCGTTGCCGTCGGCGCCCCACCGTGCCCACGTCGAGGGGATGAACTGCATCGGGCCGACGGCGCGGTCCCAGGTCGTGTCCCCGTCGTAGCGGCCGCCGTCGGTGTCGCGGATCGCCCGCACGTTCGGCCCCCCGTCGAGCGGGATGCCGATGATCGGCGAGGACGGCGTGCCTTCGGGCAGGAGCTGGCGGCTGCCGATGGTGCCGTGGTGCGATTCGACGTAGCCGACCCCGGCGAGGGTGATCCACGTCAGGTTGCAGCTGGGACGCTCATCCCGCAGGAGCAACGCCGCGGAGGCGTAGGCAGCCAGCGCCCGTGCGGGGATGCCGACGCGAGCCGCGGTCGCGCTGACGGCGTCGACGTCGAGCAGCGGGAGGGGGCTGTCCACGGTGCGACCAGGCACGTCGCCCGGCCGCCCCTCGAGCGGCTGCTGCACGGCTGCCGGCAGCGGCGCGGGGTCCGGTTCGGGGTCCGGTTCAGGCTGCGGCTCCTCGGCCGCCGGCTCCGTGCGAGGCGGCAGGGCGGGGAGGGTCGGTGGACCGGCCACGAAGCTGACGACACCGTCCTCGTCGCTCGGTGAGGCCACCGTGACGGACGCGGTCGACGGCGGTGAGCCGACCCGGTCGGAGGCCACAGCGGCGCCAGCGGAACCCACCAGGAGCGCACCGGTGAGGACGAGGCGGACGGGCACGTGCAGCGCCTGGCGCGTGCGGTCCACAGCAGCCTCCACGTCGGCTCGTCGGCGGTCGACCACCCAACGCTCGGGGCCCGCAGAGGTGACGGACCGATGGCCGGTGGCCGGTCACAGCGACGGGGATCCGACGACGTCCGGCGAACCGGCGGTGGCTGCGGCCTCCGCGACGGCCTCGGTGGGCGCATCGGAGGCGCGCTCCTCGAGGACGCGCTCGGTCGCCGCGCGACCTTCGCGGAGCCGTTCGCTGACCACCTTGGTCACCGCGTCGGGCCCCATGGTGATCCCGTACATGACGTCGGCGATCTCCATCGAGCGCTTCTGGTGGGTCACGACGATGATCTGGGCGTGTCCGCGGAAGCTGCGCACGACCTTCAGCAGCCGCTGGAGGTTGACGTCGTCGAGCGCCGCGTCGACCTCGTCGAGGACGTAGAAGGGGCTCGGCCGGGCCCGGAAGATGGCGAAGACGAACGCCAGGACGGTGAGCGAGCGTTCACCGCCCGACAGCAGGGACAGGCGCGTGACCTTCTTGCCGGGTGGGCGGGCCTCGACCTCGATACCGGTGGCCAGCAGGTCCTCGGGGTCGGTCAGCACGAGCCGACCGGAGCCGCCGGGGAAGACGGTCGAGAACGTCAACTGGAACTCCCGGGCGACGTCGCGGTAGGCCTCCTCGAAGACCGTGCGGATGCGGTCGTCGACCTGGACCACGACCTCCTCGAGGTCGCGCTTGGAGCGGCGCAGGTCGTCGATCTGGTCCGACAGGAAGGCGTGCCGCTCCTCGAGCGACTTGAACTCCTCGAGCGCCAGCGGGTTGACCCGGCCGAGGAGACCGACCTTGCGGACCAGCACGTCCTCCTGCTCGGTCAGCCCTTTGCGGTCGTACCCGCCGGCGTCCGGGTGCTCGGCCGCGAGCTCGTCCGGCGTGACCGAGAACCGCTCCCGCAGCGTGGCGGCGAGCTGTTCGAGCCGCCGCTCGACGTCGGCGCGGCGGAGGTCCGCCTGGTGGCGTTGCTCCCGGAGATCCTCGAGCTCGGCCCCGACGGCGCCGACGCTGCGGCGGACCTCGGCGAGCGCTTCGTTGCGTGCCGCGAGCCGGGTCTGGAGGTCGTCACGCTCGGCCGCGGCCGCAACGATGGCACGCTCGAGCGCCTCGATCGCCGTCCGGGCCACGAGCGCGAGCTCGCCGCACCGTGCGATGCCACGGCGTCGCGCCTCGCGCCGGCGGGCGGCCTCGGCGAGCGATCGCTCGACCTCCTCGGCCTCGCCGCGCAGCGCGGTGGCCTGCATCTCGAGGTGGCGCACCTGCTCGGTGGTGCGTTCGAGACGGACACGCCCGTCGAGCTCACGTTCCCGCGCGAGCTCGACCGCGTCGTCGAGCTCGATGGCGACCTCGTCGGGCCCCTCGTCCTCGTCGTCCATGTCGGCGTCGACCTGCGGCCCCCGACCGAGCAGCTCCTGCAGGGCCGTGCGGTCCCGCGCGAGCACCTCGGCCAGCTCGCGTTCGCTGGCGGCCGTGATGTCACGCTGGTTCGCGAGGGAGTGCAGCTCCTTGCTGAGCCGAGCGAGCCGCTCGGCAGCCCCGGTGATCCGCGCGTCGGACTCGTTGATGCGCTCGGTCGCGGCCGCGAGCCGCTCCTTGGCGGCGGCGAGGTCGCCGTCAGCCACCTCCCGTGCCTCGGCGACGTTGGCGAGCTCCTCGTCCAGGGCGCTGGCGCGGCGTTCGGCCTCCTCGGCGGCGGTCGCGGTCACGACGGCCGACCGGGCGGGTGCTTCACCGCCGCGGTACCCGTTCGGACCCGCGACGTCGCCGTCAGGGGTGACGAAGGTGAGGTCGGGCTCGCGGCCGTGGAGGAGCACCGCGGTCGCCCAGTTCGGGGCCCGCCACGTCCGAGCGAGGACGCGCTGCAGCGCGGTCACGACATCGGCAGCGTGCGGGTCGCCGGCTGCTGGCGACAGCAGGTCGGCGACGGGCGTGGCCCCTGCCGTCGTCAGGGAGCTCCGGACCTCGTCACCGAGCTCAGCAGGCTCACGCGTGTCGGGCCGGGCCGACAGCACGACCGCGGACCCGGCTCGGGCCTCGCGCAGCCACGCGATGGCACGGCGGGCCTCGTTCGGTGTGGACACGACGACGGCCTCACCGAGCGGGCCGAGCGCGGCCGCCAGCGTCGCGTCGTGGGCGGACTCGGACCGGACGTGGGCCGCCAGCGGACCGAGCACGCCATCGAGATCACCGTCGAGCAGCGCCGAGGCGCCACCGGCCGTCTCGGCGAGGGCCGCGCGCAGCGCTTCCGAGCGCGCGAGCGACGACGCGCGTGCCGCGTCGAGCTCGCGCGCGTCGGCGGCGAGCTGATCGACCCGCTCGTTGGCCGCCGCGACCTCGGCTTCGGCGCGCTCCAGGTTGCCGGTCAGCTCGATCTCGGCGGCGTCGAGCGAGGTGATCTCGTCTCCGACCCGTGCGACCTCGGCCTCGGCCTCGGCGACCCGATCGTCCACGCCGGCCAGGGTCTGGCTGACGCGACCGAGCTCACCCTCGGTGGAGGCCAGAGCCGATCGGAGGGCGGAGACCTCACCCTCGAAGCGCAGCATCCGTTCGCGAGCTTCGGCGCGACGACGGCGTTCGGCGTGCCGGACCTGCTCGTGCGCGCGGCGGGCCGTCTCGGCCTCGCGTCGGGCCGCGGTCGCCGCCTCGAGCGCCTGTCGGTCCCGGTCGTGGTCGGCCTGTCGGGTGCGCGCTTCGGCCTCGACGCGATCAGCCTGGACCCGCAGGTCCGCCGGCGGGCGGCCGGCGAGGGGCTCGTCGACGTACTCCACCAGGTGGCGACGCTTGGCCTCGACGAGGTCGGCGGTGCCCTTGAGCCGCTCGGCGAGCGAGGTGAGCTTGTAGTAGGTCGAGCCGGCAGCCTCGGCGGTCGGGCCGAGCTCGGCCAGCTCCGCCTCGAGCTGCTGCTGCCGCGCCCGAGAGGCCGAGAGGCGCTGTTCGATGCCCGCCTGGATCTGCGCGCTGGATCGCTCGGTGTCGCCCTCGTCGGCGGCCGCGGTCCGCAGGCGCAGCAGGTCCGACGCCGCCAGCCGCAGCCGCACGTCCCGGAGCTCGGCCTGGAGGGTCTGGTAGCGGTCGGCCGCCTCGGCCTGCCGCTCGAGCGGTCGCAGCTGGCGGCGCAGCTCGCGGAGCACCGTCCGCAGCTTCTCGATGTGACCGTCGACCTGTTCGAGCTTGCGGAGGGCTCGTTCGCGACGTCGACGGTGCTTGAGGATGCCCGCAGCCTCCTCGATGTAGCGCCGTCGCTCCTCGGGCTTGGCGTTCAGGATCTCGTCGAGCTGCCCCTGGCCGACGATGGTGTGCAGCTCGCGGCCGAGGCCCGTGTCCGACAGCAGCTCCTGGACGTCGAGCGCGCGGACGTCGGTGCCGTTGATCTCGTACCCGGTCTCGCCGTCAGCGTGGATGGTCCGGGCCACGCGGATCTCGCTGAACTCACCCGCCGAGCCCGCGGTCCCGAGGTTGCCGGCCGACAGCCGGCCGTCGGCGTTGTCGATGACGATCTCGACCCGTGCCTGGTTGGCGCGTGCTCGGGTCGGGGAACCGGCGAAGATGACGTCGCTCATGGCGCCGCCACGGACCTTCTTGGCCGACGTCGTGCCGAGCACCCAGGACAGGGCATCGACCACGTTCGACTTGCCCGACCCGTTCGGACCGACGATCACCGTGATCCCCGGCTCGACCTCGAGCACCGTCTTGTCCGCGAACGACTTGAAGCCGCGCATCGACAGCGAGCGGAGGAACACGGGCACCTCAGGCGGACGGGGCGGAGGGCGGGCGCTCGCCGACCCCCGGCGGCCCACGTCCAGGACGGGACGGACCGCGACCGGCGGAGCCTAGCTGACGGTCCCACCGCCGATCCGAGGACGCCCACGTGTGCAGACCGAGCGTTGCGGTGCGCGTCCGGCGGACCGTGCGCGTCGCGGAGGTTCGGGGAGCCGCCCCGGTCAGGTCGCGGCCGGGGCCCGGTCGTCGACCTGCGAGATCGCGTCCACGTCCTCGCGGGCGTCGCGGGCGGCCTCGGCCGTGGCGAGGGCACGCTCGAGATCGGCGACCCGCTGACGGAGCGTGCGGACCTCGTCGAGCAGGCGCAGGGTCGAGGGCGCGGCGTGGGTGCCCATGAGGGCCTTGGCCATCGTGCGATACCTCGGCGTCCGATGCGCGCAGCGGCGCGGGGTGGGAGGAGCGGTGCACGCGAGGGTACCGGAGGGCTCGCCCGGTCGTCCAGCGCTCACCGGGCGCCGGGTCGCTCACCGGACGATCGTGAAGCCCTCCGTACCGGTCGGTTCGACCGACGTGACCGTCACCTCGGCGACCTCCGCAGCCGGCGGCCCGCCCGCGTGGACCCACGCCTCGACGGTCTCGACCGCGTCGGCGTCACCTTCGATGTGCGCCTCGACCGCGCCATCGTCACGGTTGCGTACCCACCCCGTGACGCCGTGGCGGTCCGCGACGCGTCGCAGCGACCAGCGGAAGGACACGCCCTGGACGCGGCCGGTGACCTCGACCGCACGGGCCACCAGGTGGGCGTCCGTCCGCGCCTCGGTCCCCACCATCCGCCTCCCATCCGGCGTCGCTGGTCCTAGATCATGCACCGCTCGCAGCGGTAGGTGTAGATGCCCTTCTTGATGCGCGTCCGGACGATCGGGCGGCGACAGCGTGGGCAGGGCAGACCGTCACGGCCGTGCACCCGCAGGTGCTCGGCGATCTCCTCGTCGTCCTCGACCGGTTCGTTCTCCTCGAGGCTGGCACCGACCTGCTTCATCGCGGCGAAGATGACCTCGTGCATCGCCCGGTAGAGCCGCCGGACCTCCTGGGTCGACAGCGTCTGCGAGCCGCGGTCGTGGCGCAGCCCGGCCTCCCACAGGATCTCGTCGGAGTACATCGGCCCGATACCGACCACGTGCTGGGGGTCGGTGAGCAGGAGCTTGAGCGGTGACGAGGCTGCAGCCAGGAAGCGCCCGAACTCCATCCACGTCGGGTTGTCGTCGAGCGGATCGAGCGCGTCGGGGTTGACCCCCGCCGCCTCGTAGGCCCCCTCGGTCGCGACCACGCCGGTGCTGGCGGTGGGCTCGCTGCCCTCCTCGGAGAGGTGGATCGCGCCACCGGTCGTGAACGACACGGTGAGGTGGGTGTCGGAGCCGGCCTCGGCGGTGGCGGTCTCGCGGAACAGCTGCCCGCTCGCCCCCGGGTCGATGACCCACGTGTGCTCATCGTCGAGGTCGACGAACAGGGTGTGCCCGCGCCTGCGGACGGCGTCGATCTTGCGGCCCTCGAGCGCCTTGATCAGCTCGGGACGGTTGCGGTGGAAGGGCTTGACCAGACCGGTCGACTGGACGGCCACATCCTTGATCCGCTTGCCGACGATCTCCTTCTCGAGATCCTTGCGCAGCACCTCGACATCGGGTAGCTCGAGCACAGGGACTCCTCACGAGCAGTTGGCTGTGCCGGGCGCGCCGGGTCCGGCGCCGCTCCGGCGGAGGACGAAGCTAGCCGACATCGCCGACCTGGCCGGGCGGCGACTCGGGCTCGAGCGCGCGGTAGGCCTCACGGGCGGCGCCCTGCTCGGCCTCCTTCTTGCTGCGTCCCTCGCCTCGCCCGTGCACGTCCCCACCGACGGTGACCTCCGCGGTGAAGGTCTTGGCGTGATCGGGTCCGGTGTCGGTGATCTCGTAGCGCGGCAGGGTGTCGAACCGGGCCGCGGACAGCTCCTGGAGCGCGGTCTTGAAGTCGAGCGCAGCTCCGCGCCCAGCGAGCTCGTCCAGTCGGAACGCGAACAGCCGCTGCACCAGGTCGTAGGCGGTGGCGAACCCCTGGTCGAGGTAGATGGCGCCGAGCACCGCCTCGAGGGTGTCGGCCAGGATCGAGTCCTTGTCCGCGCCCCCGGACCGCGCCTCGCCGCGACCGAGCTTCACGTACGCCCCGAGCCCGAGCCCGCGTGCGATCCCCGCCAGGGACCCGGTCTTGACGGCAGCCGAACGCACCTTGGCGAGCCGCCCCTCCTGCTCGGCCGGGTGGGCGTGGAAGATCTCGTCGGTGACCACGAGGGCCAGGACGGCGTCGCCGAGGAACTCGAGCCGTTCGTTCGGGTCGATGTTCCCGTTCTCGAACGCCCAGGACCGGTGGGTCAGGGCCTGCTCGAGCAGGCCGAGGTCGTCGAGGTGCACGTCGAGCAGCGCCGCGAGGTCCGCGGCGCTGCTCGGTCCGTGCACGTCGCTCACCACCTCGTTCGCAGCGGGCGGCGGCGGGGTGTCACGCGCTGGGCTCGGTCACGACGCGGCCGCCGTAGGTCCCACAGGTGCCACACACGGTGTGGGGACGGGTCGGCGCCTTGCACCGCGCACAGGTCGTGACGGTCGGCGCTGCGGTCTTCAGCCACTGCGCCTTGCGGTGACGGGTCCGCGATCGCGAGAGCTTGCGCTTCGGGACGGCCATCGGTTCCTCCTACGTGTGGGGTCGGGTGGGGCCCGAGTTGGGGGCCGGGTCGGGTCGCACCCGGCGTACCGGGATCAAGGTCGGGGTTGCGCTGGTGGACGTCAGCCGGTCTCGCGTGGCAGATCCAGGTCAGCCAGCTTGTCCCAGCGGGGGTCGCGCGGTCGTTCTTCGCCGTGGCCGCAGTCGCGGTCGTTGCGGTCGGTCCCGCAGAACGGGCACAGGCCCGCGCAGTCCTCCCGGCACAGCACCCGCGTCGGCAGGTCGATGACGACCGCGTCACGCACCATCGTGGTCAGGTCGATCGCCGTGCGGTCGTCGAGGAGCTCGTACCCGGGATCCTCGTCGTCGTCATCCTCGCGCGTGGTGGGGTCGAGGAACAACTCGGCGACCTCGAGCGTGCGGTCCGCCCGCTGCGGCGCCAGGCACCGGGCGCACGGCAGCTCGAGCTGCACGTCGATGGTGCCGCGCACGAGGAGGCCCTCGACGACCGAATCGAGGTGCAGGTCGAGCTCGAGCGGGTCGACGATCGCCTCGTCCGCCGGCCCCCACGGGTCCTCTCCGAACGCATCGCGTCCGACCGCGGCCACGAGGGGCCGGGTCTCACCCGGGTGACCGACCAGGTCGGTGACGGGGACGCGCAAGGCAGGACACCTCCTCGGCCGCGGAGACGCGCGTGCAACGGGCGGCACGGCGACGCGAGTGGCGCGACGGGGAACGACGGGCGAAGGGCCGCGCGAGCGTGCGCAGCGGCCGACGACGGTACCAGGCGAGGGTGCGCTGTCGCGCGGGAGGTGCGCGTCAGGTGCGACGCTCCCCGTCGCGACGTCGATCGTCGTCGCCGACGGTGCCGGTCAGCGACCGCGTCCCGAGGTGGTCAGTACCCCTCGTCGAGGTCGGCGAGCTCATCCTCGGCCAGCTGGTCGGTGTCGAGCCGGCCGCGCAGCTTCTGGCGGCCCTTCTCGACCGCCGAGAGGGTCTTGGTCAGCACGATCTCGAAGTTGGCCAGCTTGGCGTCGACGTAGTCCTCGGCTTCGAGCCGGATCTGGCGGGCGTGTTCCCGCGCTTCGCCGAGGATGCGCGTCGCCTCGCGGTCAGCGGCCCGGACGACGTCCTCCTGGGACACGAGGTGGCCCTGCTCGGCCCGGGCGTCGTCGATCAGCCGGGCCGCGTCCACCTCGGCACGCTCGAGGATCTCGTCGCGCTCCTTGACCACCCACCGGGCCTGGGTGAGCTCCTCGGGCAGCGCGTCACGGATGTCGGCGACGAGACCGTCGACCTCGGCGCGGTTGACCATGATGGACGCCGACAGCGGGACGGTCTTGGCCTCGGCCACCAGACGTTCGAGCTGGTGCAGCTTGGCCTCGACGTCGAGCGGCACGCCGCGGGGATCGGACATCGGTGGCACTTCCGGATGCGGGAGGGGGACGCTCCACGGCGCGGATGCGGCGGAGCCGACTGGTCGCGGAGCCTACCGGTCAGGGACTCGCATCCTCACCCGCGCCCGCGTACTTGGCACGCAGGGCCGCTTCCACCGCCGGTGTCACCGTGCCGGTGAGCGGGCCGCCCCAGCGGGCGATCTCCTTGATCAGCGAGCTCGACAGGTAGGAGTGTTCGGGGCTGGTCGACAGGAACAGGGTCTCGACCTCGCCCATGCGCTGGTTCATCTGCGCCATCTGCAGCTCGTACTCGAAGTCGCTGACGGCACGTAGCCCCTTGACGATGACGTCCAGGTCGTTGGCGGCGCAGAAGTCGACCAGCAGCCCCTGGAAGCGATCGACCTCGATGTTGTCGTGCTTCTCGGTCTCGGCGCGCAGCAGTTCGAGCCGCTCCTCGACGCTGAACAACCCGGCCTTGCGGGGGTTCTCGAGCACGGCGACCACGACCCGGTCGAAGCGCGACGCCACACGTTCGACGATGTCGAGGTGGCCCATGGTCACCGGGTCGAAGCTGCCGGGGACGACGGCGGCGACGGTCACGAGGGCTCCTGATCGGACGAGGCGACGGCGGCCGGGAGGCTGGCGCGGTGGAGGGTGGTGTCACCGTAGCGACGGGCGTCCTCCGCTCGGAGCGGCGACGGCCACACCGGGGCCGGCTCACGGCGCCCGCGTTCGAGCGTCACGATGGCACCCGGGGCGAGCTGGGGCACCAGAGCGGCCAGCACCCGGGCCAGCTCGTCCTCCGTGGTCGCGTACGGCGGATCGGCCACGACCAGGTCGAACGGCGCGTCCATCAGCTCCTCGACGAGGGCGGCGTGGACGTCACGCCCGAGGACCGTCGCGCCGGGCAGGCCCACCGCCTCGAGGTTGGTCCGCAGCGCGGCCAGGGCGCGGCGATCGTTCTCGACGAACGTCACCGCCGCGGCCCCGCGCGAGAGCGCCTCGAGCCCGAGCCCACCGCTCCCGGCGTACAGGTCCAGCACGCGCGCCCCGGGGAGCACGGCCTGGAGCGAGGAGAACCACGACTCCTTGACCCGGTCGGCGGTCGGGCGGGTGCGGTCCCCCTTCGGCGCCACCAGCCGGCGACCCTTGGCGGCGCCCGCGATCACCCTCACGGTGCCGGCACAGCGCCGGTGCGGGTGAGCACGAAGGCCAGCACCTCGGCCTCGTCGCGCCACGCGTCGTAGCGGCCGCTGCGGCCCGCGTGGCCGGCTCCCATCTGGGTCTTGAGCAGGTAGGGGCCGCCGCCGGTCGTGGTGGCCCGGAGCTTGGCCACCCACTTGGCCGGCTCCCAGTACTGCACCCGCGGGTCGTTGAGCCCCGCGGTGACCAGCATCGCCGGGTACGGCTCGGCGCGGACGTTGTCGTACGGCGAGTAGGACGCCATCACCCCGGCGAACTCGTCGAGGGTCGGGTCCCCCCACTCGTCGTACTCGATCACCGTCAGGGGGATGGTCGGGTCCGACATCGTGGTCACGACATCGACGAACGGCACCTCGGCCACGGCGACGGCCGCGACGCCGGGTTCGAGGTTCAGCGCCGCGCCGATGAGCAAGCCGCCCGCCGACCCACCGCGGATGGCCAGCCGGTCACGGGCGGTGATGCCCTCGGCGACCAGGTGGTCGGCGCAGGCCACGAAGTCGGAGAAGGAGTTGGGCTTCCTGGCGAACTTGCCGTCCTCGTACCAGCGCCGTCCCATCTCGCCGCCCCCGCGCACGTGGGCGATCGCGAACACCGCCCCGCGGTCGAGCAGGGACAGCCGCGCGGGCGAGAAGCCGGGGTCGAGCGAGATCTCGTAGGCGCCGTAGCCGTAGAGCAGGCAGGGCGCCGACCCGTCGAGCGGGGTGTCGGCCCGGCGGACCAGCGAGATCGGCACCCGCGTGCCGTCGGAGGCGGTCGCCCAGTCGCGCCAGCTCACGTACCGCTCGCGGTCGTACCCACCTCGGACCCGCTGCTGCTTGATCAGCTCCTTGGTCTCCACCCGCGGCCGCTGTGCATCGAGCGCCACGTCGACGATCTGGACCGGCGTGGTCATCGAGCCGTAGACGTAGCGGAGGGTGTGCGAGCCGTACTCGGGGTTCGGACCCATGCCGACCGACGAGACCTCCTCGTCGACGGCGAGCGGGTCGCCCTCCCCCGTGATCGGGTCGCAGATACGCACCTGGGTACGGGCCTCGGTCCGCTCCCCGACGACGAGGTGCTCGGCGAAGCAGGCCACGCCCTCGACCCGCACGCCGGGCCGGTGCGCGATCAACGGCTGCCAGCGGTCGCGCGCGCCAGCGTCGGGGTCGTCGACCGTCGGGACACCGGCGGTGACGACCGCGAAGTCCTCGGCGCCGTCGGCGTTGGTGGTGATGACGAGCCGGTCCCGGGCCCGGTCGTGATCGACGTCGTACTCCACGCCGGTCTCACGTTCGGCCACCAGCAGGGGTGCCGCGTCCGGGTCGTCCGCGGGCAGCAGCCGGCACTCGGAGGTGATCTTGCTGCCGGCGGCGATGATCAGGTGCTCGCGCGAGCGGGTCCGGCCGACCCCGAGCCAGAAGCGCTCGTCCGGCTCCGCGTGGACCAGCACGTCCTCGCTGGCGTCGGTCCCGAGCGTGTGGCGCCACACCTGGTGGGGCCGCCAGGCGTCGTCGGTGATGGTGTAGAGGAACGCCGCGTCGTCGGCGTACCAGGCCAACCCGTACCCGGCCCTCGGGACGATCTCGCCGGTGTCCTCACCGGTCTCGAGGTCGCGGATGCGGACCTCGAACACCTCGGCACCGCTGGTGTCGACCAGCCACGCCGCGAACCGGCCCGACGGGCTCACGTGCAGCCCGCCGAGGCTGAACTGATCGTGACCCTCGGCCTCGACGTTCTCGTCGAGCAGCACCACCTCGTCGGCCGGTGGCGACGCCGGGTCGACCGGTCGGCGCAGGTCGAGCGGCAGGTCGGCCAGGTCGGCACCGACGTGCTCGTCGGGCACCGGTCGTCGGCAGTGCACCGGGTACTGCTTCCCCTCGAGGGTGCGCCGGTAGTAGGCCCACCCCTCGCGGAAGGACGGCGCCGAGGTGTCGTCCTCCTCGATGCGGCCCTTGATCTCCTCGAAGATGGTCCCGATGAGCCCCTCGAGCGGACCGAGGTGGGCTTCGGCGTGGGCGTTCTCGGCTTCGAGGTAGCTGGTGACCGCCAGGTCCTCGCGGTCGCGCAGCCAGTGGTACGGATCGTCGACCGCGCCGCCCGGACGCTCCAGGGTGTGGGGACGCCGCTCGGCGAACGGCGGCGCGGCATCGGCGGTCACGGCAACTCCTCGGGGGGGTCGGCCGGGAGCGTAGGGCCGCGTCAGCGGTCGTCACCCGTCGCTCGCGCGCCGTCAGCTGGTCGCGAGCGCGACGAAGGCGTCGAGCGCGGTGGGATCCTGCATCGCGCCGGGGTTGGCGACCTGCTCGAGGGGGTCACCCTCGAGGATGCGCTTGGCCGGTACCTCCATCTTCTTGCCCGAGATGGTGCGAGGCACGACGGGGATGGCGTGGACGGCGTCGGGCACGTGCCGCGGCGACAGCGAGGCGCGGATGGCCGACGCCAGGGCGCCACGCAGGGCGTCATCGAGCGCCGCGTCCTCGGCGAGGACGACGAAGAGCAGCAGCTCGCCCGCCCCGGTCCGGTCCTCGTCCGCCGGCAGCTCGCGGTGCACGACGAGGGAGTCGGCGATGCCCGGCACGTCCTCGACGACCGCGTAGAACTCGCTGGTCCCCATCCGCACGCCGCCGCGGTTCAGGGTCGCGTCGGACCGGCCGGTGATGACCATCGTCCCACGCTCGGCGGTCACCTCGAGCCAGTCACCGTGGCGCCAGACGCCGGGGAAGTCCTCGAAGTAGGCCTCGCGGTAGCGGGACCCGTCGGGGTCGTTCCAGAAGCCGACCGGCATCGACGGCATCGGACGGGTGATGACGAGCTCGCCCCGCTGCCCGACGACGGGGTCGCCGTCCGGGTCGAAGGCACGCACGTCGGCACCGAGGCACGCGCCGGGGATCTCGCCGGCGTGGACCGGCAGCAGCGGCGACCCCGCGACGAACGCGCTGCAGACGTCGGTCCCGCCGGACGCGGAGGTGAGTAGGACGTCGGCCTTCACGTGCTCGTAGACCCACCCGAACCCTTCGGGCGGCAGCGGCGCCCCGGTCGATCCGACGCTGCGCAGCGCGGACAGGTCGACCTCGGTGCCGGGGGTCAGGCCGGCGCGCCGGCTGTTCATCAAGAACGGCGCACCGACGCCGAAGAGGGTGCACCCGGTCTCGGCGGCCAGCCGCCACAGCGTCATCAGGTCCGGGTGGCCCGGGTCGCCGTCGAAGGTCACCAGCTGCGTGCCCACCAGCAACCCCGACACCAGGTAGTTCCACATCATCCACCCGGTGGTGGTGAACCAGCAGAACACGTCCTCCTCGCCGAGGTCGTGGTGCAGAGCGTGGATCTTGAGGTGCTCGAGCAGGATCCCGCCGTGGCCGTGCACGATCGCCTTCGGCAGCCCCGTCGTGCCCGAGCTGTAGAGCACGTACAGCGGGTG
This sequence comes from Nitriliruptor sp., assembly GCF_040882075.1. Taxonomy (NCBI): domain Bacteria; kingdom Bacillati; phylum Actinomycetota; class Nitriliruptoria; order Nitriliruptorales; family Nitriliruptoraceae; genus Nitriliruptor; species Nitriliruptor sp. Next base: position 41,232 of record NZ_JBBEBZ010000201.1, on the reverse strand, counting down.
GTCGAAGGGCACCGGTTCGAAGGTGAGCTCCGCCGGTTCGGAGAGCAGCTCCTGCCAGCTGGTCGCGTCGGGGAACCGTTCCCGGTCGACACCGGCTGCGTCGAGGTAGGGCAGGACGACGGTGGCGCGCAGCGTCGGCAGCCCGGCGCGGATCTGGCTGACCTCGGTGGCACGGTCGATGGCCTTGGCGCCGTACCGGTACCCGTCGACGACCAGCAGCACCGACGGTTCGATCTGCCGGACCCGGTCCACCACCGCGGCGACGCCGAACTCGGGCGCGCACGACGACCACACCGCACCGAGGCTGGCGCAGGCCAGGAACGCCACGATGGTCTCGGGGACGTTCGGCAGGTAGCCGACGACCCGGTCCCCGCGCTCGACGCCGAGCCGCCGCAGACCTGCAGCAGCTCGTGCGACCTGATCGGCGAGCTCGTCGTGGGTGAGGGTGACCTCGTCGCGGGACTGGCTGCGGCCGACGATCGCGCGGGCACCACCTCGGCGTCGGAGGGCGTGTTCGGCGTAGTTCAACGTGGCACCGGGGAACCACACCGCGCCGGGCATCGACTCGTCAGCCAGGACCGCCGTGGGCGGGTCGACGAACCGGACGTCGAACTGGTCGACGATCTCGGACCAGAACGCGTCGAGGTCGTCGACCGACCACGCGTGCGCGTCGGCGTAGGTCGGCAGCGACACCCCGCGACGGCGTTCGACCTCGTCGAGGAACCGCCCGACCCGGGAGGTGGCGCGCGCATCGTCCGGCGGCGACCACAGCAGCTGACCCGCGACGACTTCTCCCACGTGGCGCTCTCCCGTCCGGCTGCTCGGACGTTACCGCCGGGCGGCCACCACACGGCCGGTGACCTCGCCGAGCGCGACCGTGCCGCCATCCGGTCCAGGCGCAGCGGCACGGATCGTGACGGTGTCGCCGTCCGCCAACCCGTCGCGGCGGACCGCGCCGCCCGCGAGGACCACGTCCTCGGTCCAGCCCCACGTCAGCTCGAGCAGGCTGCCGCGCTCCCCGCGCGTGGGTCCCGACACGGTCCCGGACGCGAACAGGTCACCGGGTCGCAGCGACGCCCCGTTGCTGGTCAGGTGCGACAGCTGCTGCGACGGTGTCCACCGCAGCCCCGCCGCGTCCGGCCTGGCGACCACCGTCGGACCTCCGTCGTGCGGCGCGATCTCGAGCTCGAACCCGATCCGGTAGCCGTCGCCCACCGGCGCGAGGTGGTGTGCCGGAGGGCGGGGCGGCGTCGGGGGCGGGACCCGGGCGTCGGTGAGCGCCTCGAGCGGGACGATCCAGGGGGACACCGACGTCGCGAACGACTTGCCGAGGAACGGCCCGAGCGGGCGGTACTCGAACGCCTGGAGGTCGCGCGCGCTCCAGTCGTTGACCACGACGGCGCCGACGACGTGGTCGGCGAAGGCCGACGTCGGCACGGTGGTGCCGAGCTCGCTGCCCACCCCGACCACCCAGCCCAGCTCCACCTCGACATCGAGGTGCTGCGTCGGGGCGCTGACCACCTCGCCGCTGTCCAGGTCCCGCCGCAGGCCGGTGGGCCGGACCACGTCGGTGCCCGACACCACGACCGTCCCCGCACGACCGTGGTAGCCGATCGGCAGGTGATCCCAGGCATCCGGGAGCGCGGGGTCATCCGGCCGGAGGATGCGGCTGACGTTGCTCGCGTGGTCGCGCGAGCTGTAGAAGTCCACGTAGTCCGCGACCGACCAGGCCAACACCGGTGCCACCTCGGACGAGGCCCACCGGTGGGGCGCGAGCCGGTCGGCGGCGGCGGGGTCAGCGGTGAGCTCGAGCAGCCGGACCCGCAGGCCGTGCCACGCGTCCGGGCCGGCGGCGAGGAACGTGTCCAGATCCGGCCGGTCCAGCGTCGCGGTCGGGTCCGGCAGGGCCCCGTCGAGCAGACCGTCACGCGCCAGCCCGGCGAGGTCGATGACGTCGTCGCCGACCGCCGTGGCAGGTCGCGGCGCTCGCCCGCCGGAGCGCACGACGCCGTAGGGCATCGTCGTCGCCGACCAGTGCGTCACGTCCCCGCCTCCTCGAACCGACTCGGACGCTAACGGCCCCGGCGCAGCGGCGGGCGCGGTCGTGCCGTCAGCCCGTCTGCAGGGCGGCGAACGCCTCGAGACCGCCCTCGTAGCGGCGGAGGACCTCGGCGCGCAGCGGGCCGTGGTGGCTGAGGTCGGGATCGACGGCGACGACCCGTCGCGCCCGCTCGCGTGCGAGGACGATGGTCGCCTCGTCCCGACGGAGGTCGGCGAGCTTCAAGTCAGGCAGGCCGGACTGCGCCTTGCCGAACAGCTGCCCGGCTCCACGGAGGTCCAGGTCGGTCTCGGCGAGGACGAAGCCGTCGGTGGTCGCGGCGACCGCCTGCAGACGTGCCTCGGCATCCTCGGTCAGCTCGCCCTGCCACCCCGCGAACAGCACGCAGTAGGACGTCCCGCCACCGCGACCGACACGGCCACGCAGCTGGTGGAGCTGGCTGATGCCGAACCGCTCGGCGTCCTCGATGACCATCACCGTGGCCTCGGGGATGTCGACGCCGACCTCGATGACGGTGGTGGACACCAGCACCTGCGCTTCCCCCGACCGGAAACGGGACATCGCCGCCTCCTTGTCGTCGGGGCGCATGCGGCCGTGGACGAGTCCGACGGTCAGATCGGGGAACACCTCGGTCGCCAGGTGCTGGTGGTGGTCGGTGACGTTGGTCGCCGCGACCTCGCCCTCCTCGACCAGAGGACACACCACGTAGGCACGTCTGCCCGCGCGCGCCTCGTCCCGGATGAACGCGTACAGCCCCGCCCGACGATCCTTCTGCTCCGGCGTGATCAGGGTGGTCTTGATCGGTTCGCGCCCGGGAGGGAGCTCGTCGAGCACCGTCACGTCGAGGTCGCCGTAGAGGGTCAGCGCGAGCGACCGCGGGATCGGCGTCGCGGTCATCACCAGCACGTCGGGGAGCACGTCGCGACCGTCGACCTCGGCGCCCTTGTCCTTCAGCTGCACCCGTTGGGACACCCCGAAGCGGTGCTGCTCGTCGATGACCACCACCCCGAGATCGGCGAACCGCACACCCTCCTCGAGCAACGCGTGGGTGCCGACCACGATGTCGACATCGCCGGTGAGCAGGTCACCGAGGACGCGGCGCCGGTGGGAGGTGGTCGACGAACCCGTGAGCAGCTCGACCCGGACCCCGTCGAGGACGTTGACCCCGAGCGGGGCGAGCAGCTCGGTCAGGGTCCGGTGGTGCTGTTCGGCGAGCACCTCCGTCGGCACCATGAGCGCCGCCTGGCGCCCGTGGTCGACCGCGTTCAGGAGCGTCCAGACCGCGACGACGGTCTTGCCCGACCCCACGTCCCCCTGCAGCAGCCGGTGCATCGGACGCGAGCTGGCGAGGTCCTCGGCGATCGCCCCGAAGCTGCGTTGCTGCGCGCCGGTGGGCTCGAACGGCAGCGCCCGCAGGAACTCGTCGGCGCGACCGAGGTCGACCGGCGAGTTGTCGCGCCCCACGGTGCCCGCCTCGAGGTGGGCGCGCCGCCACTGCAGGCCGAGCTGGAGCGCGAACAGCTCGTCGAAGACCAGCCGCTGCCGAGCGGCGCGGGCGGTCTCGCGGTCCGGCGGGAAGTGGTGCTGACGGAGCGCGTCGTCGAGGGCGAGCAGGTCCAGCTCGTCGAGCCACCCCTCCGACAGCCAGTCCGGGATGGTCGGGAGGCCGGCGAGCGCGTGTTCGACCAGCGCGACCAGCTTGAAGGACGGCAGCTCCTTGACGGCGGGGTAGACCGGCAGGAGCCGCTGGTGGTCGAGCGCGGCGAGGTCGTCCGGCACCCCGGCCGTCCCACCCTCGCGGAGGTGGCCGAGGACCTGGGTCTCGGGGTTCGAGACCTTGAGCGTCGACCGGAACCGCTCGACCTTGCCGGAGAACGCGGCGACGGTGCCCTCCGGCAGGGTCCGCTTGCGCCACTCCTGGTTGAACCACGTGGCCTCGAACGCCGCACCGGAGGCTTGGACGACGCGGGCGCTCGCCACGGTCAGCCTGCGGCGGCCCTTCGGGATGCGCCGGATCGACCAATCGGTGATCGTCCCGATGAGCGTCGCCGGTTCGCCGACCTCGACCTCCGACAGGTCGAGGACCTCGCCGGCGTCGTGGTGCTTGCGAGGGTGGTGCTCGATCAGGTCGTGGACCGTGCGGACCCCGAAGTGCTTCCTCAGGCGCGAGGCGACCGTCGTGGTCACCCCCGGCACCGCGGTGACCGGATCGTCGAGCTGGAGCCGGACCGGGGCCGCCTGGTCGTCGGGACCCGTCACTCCACCCCCACCGTGTAGCGCGACGGGTGCTGGCCGGCGTCGATGACGGTCAGCTCGGCGCCGTCACCGAGCCGATCGCGGACGACCTTCTCAGCGAGGCCACGTTCGTCGTCGGACACGTCACGACCGAGCAGGAGGGTGACGAGCTCCGACTCGGCGGTCCCGAGGTGGTCGCAGATCGCGTCGAGGGCCTCGAGCGCATCGTGCGCGGCGGCCACGACGTCGCCATCGACGACGGCCAGCGGTTGCCCGGCCGTCACCGACCCGATCGGGGTCTGCGCGTCGCAGACCGCCGGTACCACCTCGCCGCAGCGCACGGCCCCGGCGCTCGCCCGGAGATCGGCGACCACGTCCTCGGCCGGAGCTTGGGGATCGAGGACGGCCAGCGCGGCCAACACCGCGGGGAGGGTCGAGGCTTCGTCGATGACCTCGAAAGGTCGGCCGCCCTCCGCGACGGCCACGTCGGCCGCCTGCCTCGCCGTGGGGATGGCGTTCGGGTGCCCCGGCAGCACCACCAGCGTCTCCGCTCGGACGTCACCGCAGGCGTTCAGCACGTCGGCGACGGACGGGAGCCTGCCGGCGGCGCCCTCGATGGTGGTGGCTCCGAGCGAGGCCGCCAGAGCGTGCGCCCCACCACCCGAGACCACCGCCACGACCCCGACGGTCGCCAGCGGCGCGTCCTCGCGCCGAGCGGCGATCTGGTCGCCGAAGTGGGTCACCGAGATCTCCGACGCTCGGCCGAGCTCCAGGCCCTCCTCGATCGCTCCGCCCACGTCGTCGGTGTGTACGTGCACGTTCAGCAGCCCTCCGCCGGCGACGACCACGACCGAATCCCCGAGCAGCTCGAGCCGGTCGCGCAGGGCGGGGGCCACCTCGTCGTCGGCGTCGAGCAGGTACTGCACCTCGAACCGGTAGGCGAGCGATCCGTGCGCGCACTCGTCGCGGAAGGGACCAGCGGTCACGTCGGCGTGATCCTCGGCCGCTTCGGGATCCTGACCGGTCAGGTGGGCGTGGACCGCGGCGATGAGGACCTCGAAGCCGCGAGCGCCCGCGTCCACGACACCGGCGTCGCGCAGGACCTCGAGCTGCTCACGGGTGGCGCTCACCGCAGCGTGCGTCGCCGCGCAGACGCGGGCCGACGCCGCGATCAGATCGTCACCGTCCTCGGCGGCCTCAGCTGCTTCAGCAGCGGCGACGGAGACCACCGTCAGGATCGTGCCCTCCACCGGCTGGCCGACCGCCTCGTAGGACAGCTCGCGAGCCCGCTCGAGCGCCTCGGCGTACAGCCCGGCGTCGATCACGCGGTGGCCGCTGACCACGTCGACCACGGCGCGCAGGATCTGCGACAGGATCACCCCGGAGTTGCCACGCGCTCCCCGGAGGGCCCCGCGGGTCACCGCGCGGCCCGCCGCGACCGCGTCGGCGTGCTCCTCGGCCTGGAGCGCATCGAGGCCCGCCCGGATGGTGAGGGTCATGTTCGTGCCCGTGTCGCCGTCCGGGACCGGGAACACGTTCAACTCGTCGATCCGCTCGCGCTGCGCCGCGAGGGCGGTGTGGACGCGCTCGAGCAGCACCGGGAGCTCGGCGGCGCCGAGGGGCGACCCGCCGGAGCGTCCCGACCCGGCGCGCCGATGGCCGTCCGCAGACCCGTCGGTCCCGTCCGGTGGGGAACTGCTCACGACCGCTCCTGACCGTGCCGCGCCTGGCGCGCGGATGGTCCGGCGGAGCGTAGTGCCGACCGTCCGCCCACCGACCGAGGACGGCCCGGCCGCCTCCTCACCGACCGCGACACCGGTCGCGGGGCCCCGCCGCTGCTGGTAGCCTCACCCCGTCACGGCCCGCTCGTGGCCGACCCCCTCGTTCCGACCCCCTCCCCGCCGTGCCTGCAGCGCCGCGTGCGCTCGCCACCCGCGGGATGTACCCCCCGGAGGACCGCGATGCCGTCCACCTGCGACCTCTGCGCCAAGAAGCCCTGGTTCGGCAAGCAGGTCTCCCACTCGCACCGGCGCTCCTCGCGCCGGTGGGACCCGAACATCCAGCGGGTCAAGGCCAGCGTCGACGGCCGCACCGTCCGGCTGAACGTGTGCACCTCCTGCCTCAAGGCGGGCAAGGTCGTCCGTCCCGCCGTCAAGGCCAAGGCGCGCACCACCGAGGCCTGACAGCCACCGCACCTGCCGACGCCGCTCGCTCGCCGGGCGGCGTCGTTGCTGTGCGCCTAAGGTCGGCCGCAGTCCCCGGGGAGGTGCAGCGTGGTCGAGGCCTACATCCTGATCCAGACCGAGCTCGGGGCCGCCGCGGCGGTGGCGGCGGCGACCGGTGAGCTCCCCGGCGTCGTGACCGCACACGACGTCACCGGGCCCTACGACGTGATCGTCAAGGCCGAGGCACCCGACGTGAACGAGCTCGGTCGGCTGGTGGTCTCCCGGTTGCAGGGCATCGAGGGCATCACGCGGACCCTGACCTGCACCGTGGTCGACCTGTAGCGCTCGCTCGGCCACCGGTGCGGGTCGTCACTCGGTCTCGAGTTCGACAGCGGGTATCGATGGGAGAGGCCCAGAGGAACGCCCAGCAACGGGCGTTGCCTACTGGCTCGGCCCGCCCGGTCCTCGGCTTGCGGGGTCCTGACGTGGCGCTGGCGCCACGCCAGCCCCCCGGTAGGCCGGCGCGCACCGATCGGTCGGGCTCGCGGGGTTCTGACGTGGCGCTGGCGCCACACGAGCACCCCGGTAGGTCGGGCGCACCGATCGGATGGGCTCCGGACATCCGAGGGCCGACCAGGCGGGATCCGCCGTGCTGTCACGGTGGGGGCGCTCGGGCCTACCGCGCGACGCTCGTTGCCGAACTCACTCGGTCTCGAGCGCGAGCTCGAGGAGCCGGTCGACGAGCGCCGGGTAGGCCAGGCCCTCGGCGTCCCACAGGCGCGGGAACATCGAGTTCGGCGTGAAGCCCGGGATGGTGTTGATCTCGTTGATCAGCAGCCGTTCGCCGCCGTCGTCGCCGACCAGGAAGAAGTCGACGCGTGCCATGCCGCGGCAGCCGATGGCCCGGTAGGCGCGCCGCGCCATGTCGTCGATACGGCTGCCGACCTCGGCGGTGACCTCCGCGGGGATGACCAGCTCGGAGTCGTCGAGGTACTTGGCCTCGAAGTCGTAGAACTCGTGCGACGGCCGGATCTCGCCGGGCGCGCTCACCTCGAGGTCACGCACGCCGAGGACGCCGACCTCGATCTCGCGCGGGGCTTGGAACCCGCGCTCCACGACCGCGACGAGGTCGTAGCGGTACGCCTCGGCGAGCGCGTCGGCCAGGTCGTCGCGCGACGAGACCTTCGAGATCCCGATGCTGCTGCCCTGCCGGGCCGGCTTGACGAACCAGGGGTAGGGCAGGTCGCTCTCGAGCCCGTCGGCGACCTCGTCCGGAGCGTCAGCCCACCGCGCGCGGTGGACGGTGCCGTAGTCGCCCTGCGGCAGGTCCGCAGCAGCGAAGGCGGCCTTCATCGCGGCCTTGTCGACACCGATCGACGACCCGGTCACGTCGGCCCCGACGTAGGGGACGCCGACGGTCGTGAGCAGGCCCTGGACCGTGCCGTCCTCCCCGTACGGCCCGTGGAGGACGGGGAAAGCCACGTCCACCTCCGACACGACCCGCGAGGTGCCAGCGTCCTCGTCGAGCTCGACCAACAGCGGGCCACGACGGCTACCGACGAGCGCCACGGTCGGACCGGCGTCGTCGACCTCCGGCATGGGCTTGCCGGGCGGGGTGACGATGTCCCCGTCGGTCAGCGTCCAGCGACCGTCACGGGTGATGCCGACGGCCAGCATCTCGTAGCGGTCGCGGTCGATCGCGGCGAGGACCGAGCGGGCCGACAGGCACGAGACCTCGTGCTCGCTCGATCGGCCTCCGAACAGCAGCAGGACGCGCTTCACGACGTGGTGCTCCCTCCGAGTGGACGACGCGACGCTAGCGGAGCGACCTGTCAGTCGAGCGGGGCCGTCCGGGCGGCGTCGAGGGCGCGGAGGACGTCCGCGACGAGGTCGTCGACGTCCTCGATCCCGACCGAGAGCCGCACCGTTCCGGGCCGCAGCCCCGCTGCTGCCATGGACGCGCCATCGAGCTGGCGGTGCGTGGTCGAACCGGGGTGGACCACGAGGGAGTGCGTCCCGCCGAGCGACACGGCGCGGACGAACACCTCACAGGCGTCGGCGAACGCCTCGGCGGCTGCACGGGACGGCAGCTCGAGCGCGAGCACCCCACCCGGCCGCCCTGACAGCACCGTGTCGACCAGGTGGCGTTGCGGGTGATCCGGACGGGACGGGTGGTGGACGGCGAGCACGCCTTCGGCCGCCGCGAGCGCCGCAGCGACGACGGTCGCGTTCGCGCACGACTCGCGGACGCGCAGCGGCAACGTCTGGATGCCGCGGGTCACGAGCCACGCCTCGAACGGCCCGAGCGACGCCCCGAGCTCGTAGATGTGGTGCCGGACGCGGCCGATCAACTCGGACGACCCCGCGACGACGCCGGCGACCACGTCACCGTGACCGCCGAGGTACTTGGTCGCCGACTCGACGACGAGGGTCACGCCCATCGACAGCGGCTGGCACAGCACGGGCGAGGCGAAGGTGTTGTCGACCACGAGGCTGACCCCCGCGTCGTGGCACACCTCTGCGATGGCGGGCAGGTCGACGATCGAGGTGGTCGGGTTCGCGATCGTCTCGAGGTGGACGACGGTGTGCTCGTCGGTCAGCGCGGCCCGGACGTCGTCCGCCGTGAGCAGGTCGGCGACGTCGACCCCCCAGCCGCTGTCCCGCCGGAGCCGTTCGAGCAACGCCCAGGTGCCCCCGTACAGGCGCGAGGTGACCAGCACCCGTCCGTCGCCCCGCAGCACGTCGAGCGCGGCGTGGATCGCGGCGGTACCGGACGCGGCGGACCACGCCGCCTCGGCGTCGTGCAGGGAGGCCACGACGGCGTGCAGCGCGGTCGAGGTCGGTCCGTCGTACCGGCCGTACACGTAGCCCGGTGCCGCGTCGGTGAGCAGGTCGCCGATCTGCGCCGAGGTGTCGGTCCCCCAGGTCGCCGCGAGGTAGATCGGGACGCTGAGCGGGTGCTGCTGCACCGGCGGCACGGTGGCGCCGTGGACGGCGCGGGTGGCGAACCCACCCGGGGTCCGGGGAGGCGTCGGTTCCACGGTGGGGCTCCAAGCGAGCGAGGGCGGGCGGACCGACCGAGCCTAGTGGGAGGCGGAGGGCGCCTCGCTCACGCCGTGGACGGCTCGAGGCGGCTCGTCCGGTGTCCGTGGTCGCCCCGCGGTCCCGAGCCCGGGGAGCCAGGAGCAACCCGGTGCGGTGTCATCACGCGAGCCCAGGATCAGCAGCGCGAGCATCGCCCCGTAGATGGGCAGGTGACCGATCAGCTCGGTCGCACCGAGGAAGAACAGCGTCGCGTTGAACGGCACGCCCGCCACCAACACCACCGACTGTGGAGCCGCACCAGAGATGAGCAGGAGACCGAAGAGGATCTCGACTCCGGCGGCGAACTGCACGAACTGCAGATCGGAGATGGGCAGGCCCACCAACTGCAGGATGTTGAACGCCGGGTAGGAGCTGAGGAACTCGAGCGCCAGGTCGGGTCGCGCGAGCTTCTCGGTGAACGCCAGCACGATGAGCGCGACACCCACGAGCACGCGCAGACCGAGGACGGCGCGCCGGATCCGATCGAGGTCGATGCGGATGGCGCCGAGCGGGCGCGAGTCGTCGGGCGGCAACAGCGCCAGGAACAGCCCGATGCCGAGCAGGTCGGCCCGTTCGAGGATCGGCACGATCCCGTAGCCGAGCATCCCGAGCGGTCCGGCCAGCACCAGCAACCAGGCGGCGGGGCGCACGCGCCACCCGGCGATCAACCACACCCCGACGACGCCCTCGAGGATGCCGAGCCCAGCGCCCCACCACGTGGTCGGCAGCTCGAGCGCGGGGACGAGGTACTCGAACCGCGAGGCCTGGGCCAGCAGCGACACGCCCGCGTGGACGCCGAGCAGGCGAGGAACGAACGGGCCGAGGCGACCGAGCGGCCGCAGGAACCCGAGCTCCGGGGTCGGCAACCGAGCCGCGACCCACCGCCAGACCAGGGCCCCGACCACGGCGAGCCCGATCGCGAGCAGGGACAGTGGTGCACGTGCGAACGCCCAGTCCAGCGGCGGCAGCACGTCGGTGAACCACAGCGCGTGCGCGAGCACGTCGTTCCTCTCGGCGGTCGGGGTCGCTTGCGAGTTCCGGCTGGCCGGAAGCCCGACGGTAGGGTGGAGATCGTCCCGCTGCGACGTGGACGTCGGAGTCCCGCCGCACCCTCAACGGAGAACCTGGGAGGTCCCGAGTGGCACAGATCGACTACGACGGCCGCGTCGCCATCGTCACCGGCGCCGGCGGTGGCCTCGGCCGCAGCCACGCCCTGCTCCTCGCCAGCCGCGGCGCCAAGGTCGTCGTCAACGACCTCGGAGGCAGCCGGGACGGCTCGGGCGCGGGCTCGGAGATGGCCGACCAGGTCGTGCAGGAGATCGTCGCCGCCGGTGGGGAAGCGGTCGCCAACTACGACTCCGTCGCCGAGTGGGAGGGTGGCGAGTCCATCGTCCAGAGCGCGATCGACGCCTTCGGCCGGGTCGACATCCTGGTCAACAACGCGGGCATCCTGCGCGACGTCTCCTTCGCGAAGATGGAGCCGGCGCAGCTCGACCTCGTGCTCAAGGTCCACCTCTACGGTGGCTTCCACGTGACCAAGGCCGCCTGGCCCCATATGCGCGAGGCCAACTATGGCCGGATCATCAACACCACCTCCGGGTCGGGGCTCTACGGCAACTTCGGGCAGTCGAACTACTCGGCCGCCAAACTCGGGCTCGTCGGTCTCACGCGCACGCTCGCCATCGAGGGGCAGAAGTACGGCATCACCGCGAACGTCATCGCGCCGATCGCCGCGTCACGCATGACCGAGGACGTCATGCCGCCCCAGCTGCTCGAGGTGCTCGAACCCGAGAACGTGTCGCCGCTGATCGGCTACCTCGCGTCTGAGGGCTGCACCGAGACCGGGAAGATCTACTCGGTCGGGGGCGGGTACATCGCCCGCGTCGCCATCGTCGAGGGAACCGGCGCGACCTTCGAGGACGGCTTCGGCCCCGAGGACGTCGCCGCCAAGTTCGACGAGATCTCCACCGTGCCGCTCGGCGAGGGCAACGCCGAGTTCACCAACGGCGTGATGGAGCAGACCGGCAAGATCGTCACCGCACTCGGCATCACGTTCGACTGAGCCGGAGCGTCACCGGTGCGAGGGGTCGCTGCGGCGGCCCCTCGCCCGTGTCTACATCCCGTAGACCTCGGGCTTGGCGCTCCGCGACAGCAGGGCCCCGACGAGATCCTCGGGCGACGCACCCTCGTGACAGACCGACACCACGCCCTGCGCGATCGGCATCTCGACACCGGCCTGCTCGGCCAGTCCGAGGATGGCACGCGAGGACTTCACGCCCTCCGCGACCATGTTCATCGAGTCGATGATGTCATCGAGGCTCTCACCGCCGCCGAGCCGTTCACCGACCGTCCGGTTGCGCGACTTCGGTGAGGTACAGGTCGCGACGAGGTCACCCACGCCGGCCAGGCCGGCGAACGTCATGGCGTCGCCACCGAGCCGCACCCCGAGACGGGCCATCTCCGCCAGGCCGCGGGTGATGACGGCGGCCTTGGTGTTGTCGCCGTACCCCATGCCGTGGGCCATGCCAGCAGCGAGGGCGATCACGTTCTTGACGGCGCCGGCCACCTCGACGCCGGTCTTGTCGTCGTTGGTGTAGACCCGGAAGTAGGGCGCCATCACCGCCGCCTGCACCCGTTCGGCGCGGCTCGCGTCGGGCGAGGCCGCCACGGTCGCGGCCGGTTGCCTCTGGGCGCACTCCTTGGCGAGGTTCGGGCCGCTGACGACCACGACCCGGTCGGGGTCGCAGTCGAGCGTGTCGGCGATGACCTGGCTGCCGAAGCGCATGGTGTCGACGTCGACGCCCTTGATCAGGCTCGCCAGCGTCGCGTCCCCGTCGATGTGCTGGCCCCACGCCTCGAGCTGTTCGCTGATGCCGACCGATGGCACCGCCAGCACGACGACGTCGGCCCCGGCGAGCGCTTCCTGCGGGTCGACGGTCGCGGTGAGGCTGGGCGGCAGCTCGACGTCCGGCAGGTAGTCGGCGTTGGTGTGCCGGTCGGAGATCTCCGCGGCCACCTCCTCGCGCCGGGCCCACAACACCGTCGGCTCCCCCGCGTCCGCGCACATCGCCGCGAAGGCCGTCCCCCACGACCCCGAACCCATCACCGCCACCTTGCTCACGCTCGCTGCCTCCCACGCGCGAGCGTCCCGTGGCACGCGCGGTCCGACCCTACTGCCCGTCGGTAGGCTGCCGCGCGATGTCCACGTCCCCATCTCCCGGTCCCACCGCCGCCCGCCGTCCCGGCGCGCAGGTCACCGTGGTGGTGCCGCTCCGCTCCCCCGGCGAGGGCAAATCGCGGCTCGCCGGGACCCTGTCGGTCGAGGCTCGGGCGGCGCTCGCGGGGGCGATGCTCGCCGACGTCGCCGCGGCGCTCCGAGGTGCCGCGGTCGATCGGATCGTGGTCGCCGCTGGTGGGCCGGCCGCCGTCGCGGCCGCGGCCGCGCTCGGGCTCGAGGCGGTCAGCGATCCGCCGGGGACACGTGGGCTCGATGCCGCGCTGGCGGCCGCTCACGCGCGCATCGGACCGATCGGTGCCTCCCTCGTCGTGGCTGCCGACCTCCCGCACCTGCGACCCGCCGACGTGGCCGCGCTGCTGGCCGCGGACGCACACGTCGCGGTCGCACCGACGACCGACGGGGGGACCGGCGGCCTGCTGCGACGACCCGCCGACGCCTGCGGGACGGCCTACGGCCCCGGATCCGCACAGCGCCACCTCGACCTCGCTCGCGCCGCCGGCCGTCGATCGCAGCAGGTGACGGTCCCGGGGTTCGCCCACGACGTCGACATCGCTGCCGACCTCACGGGCCTCCGCTGCCACGACCGGCCACCGCTCGGCACGTTCACGACCGCGTTGCTCGACCAGCTCGACATCGCAGACGCGAGCTGAACCCGATGGTCAGCGGTGGCGACGGTGGCGCTGCCACCCGACGAGCGTGGCGACGGCCGCGCCGATGGCGAACGAGATCAGCAGCAGCAGTATCAACGGGACCCCGCCACTGACCCGCTCGCCACCCTCCTCGACGACCTGCGTCTCGCCGAAGATCCAGGAGAAGTCGACCGCCTGGGCGTTGGCCAGGGCGAAGATCCCGAACAGCACCGCGAGGATCACGATCGCGATGCGGCCGATCTGCTGGGTCACCGGCGTCGACCTGCCGTCACCATCAGCGGTGGGTTCCCGCTCGACCTCGTCCTCGTGTTCGTGCTCGCTCACGGTGCCTCCTCGATCGCGCCGGTGGCCGGGGCCACCATCCTCCCCGCTACCCTCCGTCCGCGCTCGCGGATGAGGCTGGACGCCCGGCCGTCCGGTCCGAGCGCGCGCAACGAGCGACCGCGCTCCCGCCCCAGGAGATCACCGTGCCGCAGGGCACCATCCGCACCTTCGACGTCGCGACCCGCACTGCGACCCTGCTCGATGATCTGCTCGTCGAGCACGCCGTCGACGCCGAGGCGGTCACCGCCTCCGGGTTGATGGAGATGCGGATCGGTCAGCGCGTGCGCTTCGAGCTCGACGGGGACCGCGTCCACCTGGTCAACATCGTCAGCCTCTGACGACCAGCACGCAGGGCTCCTGGCGCGTTCGCGCCGCGGTCATGGCGACAAGCATCGAGCTGCACGTCGCACGCAGCCCCTATCGTCCGCGGTCGGACGTGGCCCACAGAGCGGTCGAGGGGGAAGGTCGCCCGTGTCGAGGTTGAGCAACCTGCTCCGGCAGGTCGAGGCGAAGGCACCCGAGCTCGCCGCCGACCTCCGTCGCGAGGTGGAGGCGCTGCGTTCGCGGCGTGCGTTCGGGCTCAACTTCGAGCGCCACGTCCCGGAGATGGTCGAACTCCCCGGCCGAACCATCCGCCGTGGCGACAAGGTCCGGTTCCTGCCGGAGCGAGGCGCGCCGGCCGACAGCGTCGATGATCGCATCTGGCGCGTCGTCGCTGTTCGCCGCAGCCCCGACGGCGCGGTGGCGGAGCTCGCCCGGAGCGCTTCCGCGGAAGCGCTCGACGAGGTCGAGCACGAGTCCCCTTCGCGATCCTGCGAAGAGCTCGTGGTGGTCGCCGAGTTCCGTGATCCGATCTACCCCGGGCTGGTCTCGACCGGCAAGGTCGAGCGCGGCGGTAACAAGCCGTTCCACTCGGTGATCAACGCGGAGAACTACCACGCCCTGCAGGCGCTGCTGTACACGCACGAGGGCAAGGTTGACGCGATCTACATCGACCCGCCCTACAACTCTGGCGCACGGGACTGGAAGTACAACAACGACTACGTCGACAGCGACGACGCCTACCGGCATTCCAAGTGGCTCGCGATGATGGAGCGCCGCCTCAAGCTGGCGAAGCGACTCCTCAACCCCGATGACTCCGTGCTGATCGTCGCGATCGACGAGAAGGAGTATCTGCGCCTCGGGTTGCTGCTTGAGCAGACGTTCCCCGACGCGCGGACAGAGATGGTCACTTCGGTCGTCAATCCCCGTGGCAGACATCGGCCTGGGCGATTCTCCCGCTCCGATGAGTACATCTACGTGGCTCTGCTTGGCGATGCTCGGGTGGGCCAAGAAGAGGACCCAGAATTCGCCGGTGGAAAGAGAGTGCCTTGGCGGACCCTCAGAAGAAGCGACGCCTCATCTGCTCGCGGAACATCGAAGGGGGGACCGGCTCAGTTCTACCCCATCTACATCTCGGCTGACGGGCAGATTGCAGCCATTGGAGAGCCTCTCCTGCCCGAACAGGATCGCTCCACTACGCCGGGAATCGACGGCTGCGAAGCCGTATTCCCGATCCGTGATTCGGGGCTCGAGATGAACTGGGGCCTCACTGCGCCAGGCCTCACGAGACTGACCGAGCACGGTTATGTACGTGTAGGTCGACACACTCCAGACAAGCCTCAGAAGTGGGAAATCTCGTATCTAACCTCCGGCAAGATTGCAGATATCGAAGAGGGGCGGGCCGAGGTCGTAGCGCGGGAGGACAATGGGGCGGTCATCGCTGAGTATCGAGACAGCAAGATGAAGACACCGACCTCCACGTGGGTCCGCCCTGCACACAACGCGGAGACGGGTGGCACCTTGGTCTTGCGGGAACTGCTTCCCGATCGTCGGTTCCCCTTCCCCAAGTCCCTCTACGCCGTCGAGGATGCGCTCCGGTTCTTCGTGACGGACAAGCCGGGTGCCGTGGTCCTCGACTTCTTCGCGGGGTCGGGGACGACCGCACACGCGGTGATGCGGCTGAACCGACAGGACGGTGGGGGGCGGCAGTGCATCTCGGTGACCAACAACGAGGTGTCGGCCGAGGACGCGCAGCAGCTGCGTGCAGCGGGGCACCGACCGGGCGACCCGACGTGGGAGACGCTGGGGATCTGCGAGTACTTCACCAAGCCTCGGATCGAGGCCGCCGTGACGGGCCGGACGCCCGAGGGTGATCCGATCAAGGGTGACTACCGGTTCACCGACGAGTTCCCGATGGCCGACGGGTTCGAGGAGAACGTCGAGTACTTCACCCTCACCTACGAGGCGGCACGACCGGTGGCACACAACCGGGCGTTCGCGGCGGTCGCGCCGCTGCTGTGGCTCCGAGCAGGCGCCCAGGGACGGCGGATCGACGCGGCGACGGTCGACTTCGACGTCGCGGACACCTACGGGGTGCTGTTCGACCTCGATGCCACACAGGAGTTCATCGCGGCCGTCACCGATGCCGATCCCGTGACGCTGGTGTTCGTGGTCACCGACGACGACCGCGGCTTCCAGGCCGTGTGTGCCGAGCTCCCAGCCCGTGTCGAGGCCGTGCGGTTGTACTCGTCGTACCTGACCAACTTCACCATCAACACGGGTCGGGAGTAGCCGGTGCGCTACACGCTGAAGGACTACCAGGACGATGCCGTCGGCGACGTCCTCGGCCACCTCGAACGTGCCCGTCACGACTGGCACCGATGGCAGAGCCCGATCGCGTTCTCGTTGACCGCCACGACCGGGGCCGGCAAGACCGTGATGGCGGCTGCGGTGATCGAGGCGTTGTTCGACGGCAGCGCGGACCACGACTTCGAACCTGACCCGGGTGCCGTCGTGCTGTGGTTCACGGACGACCCCTCGCTCAACGAGCAGACCCGCTTCCGGCTGATGGACGCCGCCGACCAGATCGCGCACTCGCGACTCGAGGTCATCGAGAACACCTTCAACCGGGAGAAGCTCGAAGCGGGGAAGGTCTACTTCCTCAACGCCCAGAAGCTGTCGCGGAACTCGCTGCTGGTCAAGGGCGCCCCCGAAGGGGGACTGCTCGAAGGTCGGGACGTGCCACCGGACGCGCGCGCGTTCACGATGTGGGACACCCTGGCGAACACGATCGCCGACGAAGACCTGACGCTCTACCTCGTCCTCGACGAGGCGCACCGTGGGATGAGATCCCCGACCAAGCGCGCACGGGCCGAGCGAGCCACGATCGTCCAGCGGTTGGTCAACGGCGCGAACGGGGTCCCGCCGGTGCCGATCGTGTGGGGGATCTCCGCCACCGTCGAACGGTTCGACGACGCGATGGCGGTCGCGACCGGGCGCACCACCTACCCGCCGGTGAGGGTCGACCCGGCGAGGGTGCAGGAGTCCGGGTTGCTGAAGGACGACATCCGGCTCGAGTTCCCCACCGAGTCCGGCACCTTCGACACGGTCCTGCTCGCGCGGGCGACCAGGAAGGTCAGGGAAGCCACCGAGCTGTGGCAGGCGTACGCCGACCGCGAAGGCGCTTCCGCGGAAGCGGTCCGGCCGCTGCTGGTCGTCCAGGTCCCCAACAAGCCGTCCGACGAGCTGCTGCTCGACGCGTTCACCACCATCGACGAGACCTGGCCGGAACTGGCACCGGACGCGATGGCCCACGTCTTCGGTGAGCACACCGACATCCGCCTCGGTGGGTTCGACGTCCCCTACATCAGTCCCGAGCTGGTCGAGGACCGCCGCCACATCCGGGTGCTGTTCGCCAAGGACGCGATCTCGACCGGCTGGGACTGCCCCCGCGCCGAGGTGTTGGTGTCGTTCCGGCCGGCACAGGACGAGACCCACATCACCCAGCTCCTCGGACGCATGGTCCGTACGCCGCTCGCCCGACGCGTACCCGGCGACGACTTGCTGAACTCGGTCGTCTGTGTGCTGCCGCACTTCAACCGCTCGACCGCCGCCGACGTCGCCAGGGCCATGGTCGGGGACCGCGAGCACGACGCGGACGGCACCGGAGGCGGCGACGGCCGCCGGGTCATGGTCGTGCCGGTCGACATGCATCCCAACCCGGCCGTTCCGGAGACGGTGTGGGACGCGCTCGAGAAGCTGCCGTCACAGACCCTGCCACGTCGTGTTGCACGACCGCTTCGCCGGTTGATGGCTCTCGCCCACGCCCTCTCACGAGATGGCCTGCGCGACGACGCACGCAAGGAGGCCTACCGGGAGCTGTGCGCGGTGCTCGACGGCCTCGCCGGGCGTCACCGCGAACGGCTGGAAGCCGCCAGGGAGGACGTGATCGAGGTCGGCGGGGAGACCATCAACATCGGGGTGTTCGCACGTGAGGTCTCACCGGCCGGATCGTTCGTCGAGATCGCTGACGACCGCGCCGTCGAGGCGCACTTCCAGGCGGCCGGCCGGGCGCTCACCCCCGATCTCGCACGGGTGTACGCGGAGCACATCGCCGTCGGGGACGAGGACGACGACGGCCTGTTCGACGCACACGTTCAGGTTGCTGCCCTCGCACGCCTCGAGGGCGCCGGGGAGGAGCTCGACCGAGAGGCCGACCAGCTCGCCTCCCGGTGGTTCGACACGCACCGGGTCGCGATCAAGAGCCTCCCCGACGAACGTCGTACCGCGTACGACGAGATCAAGGGGCTCTCCCCCGAGCCCCAACGGATCGAGATCCTGCGTCCGCGAGTGCGCACCGAGGAGACCGAGGATCTGAACGGTGGCCGCCTGCCAACTCGCACCGGCCACCTCATGACCGACGACGACGGCCACTTCCCAGTAGGGACGCTCAACCGTTGGGAGATCGGTGTCCTCGACGCGGAGATGGACCGTGAAGGCTTTCAGGCGTGGTACCGCAACCCGTCCCGTCCGTCCGAGGATGCGCTCGCGGTGGCCTACCAGGACGGCCAAGGACACTGGCGTCGCATGTGCCCCGACTTCGTGTTCTTCCACGGCGACGACCACGACCTCAAGATCTCCATCGTCGACCCGCACGGCACCCACCTCGGTGACGCGCTCGACAAGCTCCGCGGACTCGCCGCCTTCGCCGAGGAGTTCGGCGAAGAGTTGCACCGTGTCGAAGCCATCGCCGAGATCGACGGCGACCTCCGTGTCCTCGATCTGAAGGAGGCCGGCGTGCGACAGGCCGTCGAAGCCGCGACGGACCCGGCAGCGCTGTACTGCAGTGGTGCCGCCAGCAGCTACTGAGCGCAGTCAGTCTCAGCGCGGTGGCGACCGCCCGTTCCACCCGCAGTGGGCGGTGGCGTGGAGGTCATCCGCTTCGGTGCGGGCCTGGATGTCCCGTGCGTCGAACACACGGGCGCTGCGCGCGTGGAAGGAGCACACCGCAGCGTTCCCCGGAGCGTGCGGAGAGGATGGCTGCTGCCTCACCCGGTCCGAGCGGCTCCGCTCGGGACCGTGCGCGTTCGAGGGCTGCAACGAGCGCAGCCATCGGGTCGGGTCCCTCAGGTCCCCACCCGGCGGCCATAGCGGCTTCGATCTCGTCTCGGCTCAACAGCGCGGCGATCTCCTCGCCGAGGAGCCCGGACGCGACCGCAGCGCGCCGCATCCCCTCAGGTGCCGGCTCGGGCCGGAAGTCCCACCCGTCGAGCCCGACCTGTTCGGCGACCACGTCGAGGATCGCCAGCGCGTCCCACAGCTCGGTCAGCTCATCGTCGGTGAGCACACCAGCATCACGCAGGCCGATCGCCATGTCGTACACCTCGGAATCGGTGCGTGGCCCCAGACACAACGCCTCGATCAGGCCGACGCCATCGACGACCGTGGCGCGGTAGACCACCCGCTGGTGGCCGCCGAGCACCTCGAGCGTGTTCCACCCAGCAAGTGGTGCACGCAGGGGATGCTTCCCGCCGGGGTCAGCACACAACCGGACCAGCCCGACCAGCACGTCCTCACGCCGCCATACCATCAGTTCAGCGAGCTGCTCGACGAAGAGATCGGTGAGGACGAGTTCCGCGGCGTCGGCCGGGAAGCGTTCGCTGCGGCGCACTCAGCGCGCCAGCTGGCGCGCTCGCTCGTGGACGCGGTCGAGGTCGATACCGAGCTTCTCGCACACCGCGTCCAGCCTGTGCGATTGACCGGCGCGTCCGGCTGCCACCTCGCACATCTGCTCGACGACCTCCCGCCGGGCTTCGCGGACCAGCCGGGCGGTCTCGTCGAGGCGTTCAGCGCTGTCGACGACCGCACCGGGGCGTCCGTACTTGGTGAGCACGACACGCCGCTGCGCGGCCTGGTCGTTCACCCAGGACACGCCTCGCTCGGCGGCGGCAGCGATGGGGACGCGCAGCGGGGTGCGCTCGGACGGGGCGGAGTTGCTACTCATACGCCAGACCGTACCTGGTCTGTGCAGTCTTGCAAGGACGCCCGGTTCGGCCGCGCGGGTTCACGGTCGTGGCGCTGTACAGCAGGGATGCCGCCAGCAGCTACTGACTCTCGCCGACCTCCCGCCGTCGGCGAGCGTCAGGCTTCGAGCTCGTCGAGCACCGCGGCGGTCCGCGCGAACAACCCGCGTCCGTGGTCGATGCCTTGGCTGTCGGCCCACTCGCGGGTCTCATCGAGCACGTGCCGGAGCTTGCCGGTGACCTCCGGCGCCGTGGCACCGTGCTCCGCGAGCGCCGCCGAGGCGACCTTGTCCGGATCGGTCTCCATCAGCTCGCGGACGAGGTCGCCCGCGTCCGGCTCGTCGCGCCACGCCAGCGCACAGGCCGCCACGAAGTCCGGTGAGTCGAAGTCGCCGTCGGAGGCGATGACCGCCAGGTGCATCAGGGCCTTCGCCGACAGCCGGTCCTCGTCCGCGACGGCCGCCACGAGCGGCGCGTAGTCGCCGAGCTCGCGGTCGCCGACGAGCGGGGCGTGGAGCTGGAGGTACTTGGCCCGCACCGCCACGTTGGTGTGCACCTCGAGGTCGTCGGGCACGGCACCGTCGGCCTGCCAGTCGGCCAGCGGCTTGGCGGCCTCCCAGTAGTCGGCCGGGTCGCCGTCCGCGCGGAGGGAGGCGGGCGCCGCGAGGGTCTTGTTGGGATCGACCGAGTAGCTCACGCGGCCCGGCCCACACGCCTCGACCGTCCCCTTGGCGTGATCGAGCGACAACCACCCCGATACCCGCCGGCCGTTGGCGTACGTCCCGGGGGCCGCCTCGTCGAACGTGTCGATCGGGCCGAGCGAACCTGACAGGTCCGCACGGGTGCGCAGCCCGTCCTCCTCGATCAGCGGGAGGTTGCGGACCGGGGTCAGGTGGTGGACGGTCACACGGGCCACAGCGAGTGCCTCGTTCGTCGTCGGTGAGGCGAGCGAGGGTAGCGTCGCTGGCTGTGCCTCCCGATCCCCACGCCGACGAGCTCCGGTCCCCACCGGAGCCGTTCAGCTCGCGTCGCCCGACCTGGGACGACGTCGGCCGCGTCGCCGATCTCCTCGCCGCCGCCGAGCGCACGCGGACCGGGGTCGTCGCCACGCGTGCCGAGGACGTCCGCGTGCGGTGGCTCATGCTCGACGGGCTCGAGGACGTCGTCCTCGTCGAGGAACCGGGCCCCGAGCCGGTGTTGGTGGGCGTCGGCGAGTACAGCACCGAACTCGACCTGCTCGACGAGGCGACGGTCGTGCACGTCGAGGGTCAGGTCCACCCGGCCGCGACGGGACGTGGGATCGCCACCCACCTGCTCGACCTCGCCGAGACGCGGGCTCGCAGCGCAGCCGCCGAGGAGGGAGCCGAGACCGCCATCGTGCGGACCACCGTGATCGACGGCGACGACCGGGCTCGGGCGTGGTTCAGCACGCGGGGGTTCGTCCCCGTCCGGCACCTGCTGACGATGCGCCTCTCCCTCGACGAGCCGCCCCGTCCCCCGACCTGGCCGGAGGGCATCACCACCCGCAGGTTCCGGCCCGGCCGGGACGAGGTGCGGGCGTGGACGGCCCACAGCGCGGCCTTCGCCGACGTGCCGACGCACTTCCCGTTGACGCTCGAGGAGTGGGTCGAGGACCGGATCCTGCGCGACCCGGCGTTCGACCCGTCGCTGACGCAGCTCGCGTGCGACCCGGACGGCGAGGTGGTCGGCCTCGCGTTCTGCCGGGCCGGCGTCGAGGGCGCGCCGGAGGAGGGCTGGGTCCGCGACCTCGGGGTCGTGCCCGCCTGGCGTGGCCGCGGGCTCGGGATGGCGCTGCTGCTCGACGCGCTCGGCACCTTCCGGACGCGCGGGTTGACCGGTGCCGCGCTCGACGTCGACGACGTGACGATCGGTCCCGCGGTGCGTCTCTACGAGCGGGCGGGCCTGCGGATCGTGCGTCGCATCGACGTCGTGGAACGCCTCACCTCGACCGGCTGACCTCGCCGGCGGTCACCGAGGCGGGGTACCCGGGACCGGGATGAGCCCGCTCCGCACCACGCTCGGGTCGTTGGCGTCGGCCGCCTCGACCTCGTCGCGGCGGATGCCGAGCAGGAACAGGATCGCGTCGAGGTAGGGCACCGTGACGGCCGTGTCCGCGGCCGCTCGCACGGCGGGCTTGGCGTTGAAGGCGATGCCGAGACCGGCGACCGCCAGCATGTCGAGGTCGTTGGCGCCGTCGCCGATGGCGACGGTCTGTTCGAGGGGGATGCCCTCGGTCGCGGCGATGCGGCGCAGCACCTCGGCCTTCCCGGCCCGGTCGACCACCTCACCGATGACCCGTCCGGTGAGCCGACCGTCGGCCACCTCGAGCTCGTTCGCCACCGCGTGGTCGATGCCGAGGTCCGCCGCGAGACGGTCGACGACGGCCGTGAAGCCGCCGGAGACGATCGCGACGGTGTAGCCGAGACGCTTGAGCGTCCGCACGAAGGTGCGCGCGCCGGGCGTCAGGGTGATGGCATCACCGACCTGGTCGAGCACCTCGACGGGGGTCCCGGCGAGCTTGGCGACCCGCTCGCCCAGCGACGTCGCGAAATCGAGCTCGCCCCGCATCGCCCGCTCGGTGATCTCGGCCACCTCGGCGTGGCAGCCCGCCCGTTCGGCGAGCATCTCGATGACCTCGTCCTGGATGAGGGTCGAGTCGACGTCCATGACCACCAACCGCTTGGCCCGGCGGCCGAGCGATTCGCGTTGCACGGCGACGTCGATCCCGTGATCGCCCGACGTCGCCACGAGGTGGGTCCGCATCCGGTCGATGTCACCGTCGACGACGACGAACTCGAACGAAACCACCGGGTAGCGCGACAACCGGACGATGCGGTCGATGTTGCCGCCACCGTCAGCGATGGCACGGGTGACGTCGCGGAGCGCGGCAGGCGAGAGCGCCGCACCGATCACGGTCACGACAGCGCGGTCCGAGCTGGCTCGCGACGAGCTGTCCTCGACGACCTCGAAGTCGAGCTGCAGGTCGTGCTGGAACCCGTGGAACAGCAGCTCCTTCAGGGCGTCGTCACCCTCGTCGACGCCGAGCAGCAGGTCCAGGGTGAGCCGCTCGCGGACCACCACCTGCTCCATGTCGAACAGCTCGACACCGCTGTCGGCGAGCACGCCGAGCAGGCCCGCCGTGATGCCGGGCCGGTCACGCCCGGAGACGTGCACGAGGATGGTGCGCTGGGAGCTCACGCCGGCGAGCGTACGCTGCCGCCCATGGTGACCTCGAACCCCGCGCTCGCGCAGCTGGGCGGCTACCCGCTCGCGCGACTCCAGGATCTGGCCGGGCAGCTGCGTGCGGACGGCGCGACGCTGCACGACTTCTCCATCGGTGATCCGGACGAGCCGACACCGGCCTTCATCCGTGAGGCGCTCACCGGCGCGGTGGGTCCCGTCAGCCGCTACCCGACGGCGGCCGGACAGCGTGAGCTCCGCGAAGCCGTGGCCGGCTGGTTCGCCCGGCGCCACGGCGTCGAGATCGATCCCGACGCGCACGTCCTGCCCTCGGCCGGCAGCAAGGAGGCGATCTTCCACCTCCCGCTCGCCGTGCTCGATCCGGGGGGTCCGAAGCGCCACGTGGTGTGGGGCGATCCCGGCTACCCGGTCTACGGCCGCGGCGCGATGTTCGCCGGCGGCGTGTCCGATCCCGTCACCCTCACCGCCGAGGACGGCTGGCGGCTCGACCTCACCGCGTTACCGGCCGACCGGCTCGACCGCGCCTGCATCGCGTGGGTCAACCACCCCCACAACCCGACCGGCGCGACCGTCGACGTCGGCTGGTACCGGCAACAGTTGGCCGTGGCGCGCGACCACGACGTCCTGTTCGCCTCCGACGAGTGCTACCAGGAGGTGTGGTTCGACGAGCCCGCCCCCTCGGCGCTCGAAGCCACCGACGGCGATCTGACCGGTGTCCTCGCGTTCGTGTCGCTCTCGAAGCGTTCGGGGATGACCGGCTACCGGTCGGGCGCCATCGTGGGTGACCCGGAGCTGATCACCCGTCTGCGGCTGTTGCGCCCGAACATCGGGACCGCGCCGCCGGACTTCGTGCAGGTCGCGGCGACCGCCGCCTGGAGCGATCAGGGTCACGTCGACGAGCGCCGCGCCGTCTTCGCCGCGAAGCGCGCCGTCGTGCTGCCGTTCCTCGAAGAAGCCGGCATCGAGGTGTCAGGTTCCGAGGCGACGTTCTACGTGTGGTTCCGCGCACCCGGTGGCGACGACGCGGCCTACACCGAGGCGCTCCTGCGGGAACGGATCGTGGCCTCCCCCGGGCGGTCCTTCGGGCCGGGTGGGACCGGCTGGCTCCGGCTGGCGCTGGTCCCGACCGTGGACGGGTGCCGAGCCGCCGTGGCACGGTGGCGAGAGGCGCTGGATGCTGGCAGGCTGCCCGGCTCGTAGCGCCTCAGCTGCCGCCCTCAGGTCGCGTCGGCGACCCGTCGCGCGACGAAGGCGAAGGTCACGACCGCCACCACGCCGCCGACCATGACGGCGATCGCGAGGGGGACCTCGCTGCCGACCGGCGGTCCGAGGCTCGGGTCGCCCACACCGTCGGTGGATGGCCAGGGCCACAGCACCCGTGCGCTGCCGGCCATGAGTCCGAGGAGCGCGGCGAGGACGACGTCGTGGTGCTCGCGCAGCAGCCAGTTCAGCAGCGTGGAGAAGCTGGCCAGGCCGACGACGGCCCCGGCTGCGACCACGGTGAGCACGGTCACGTCGAAGTTGCTCACGCTGGCGATCACGAACTCGTAGACCCCGAACAGCAGCAGCAGGAACGATCCGCTGATGCCCGGCAGGATCAGGGCGCAGATGGCGATCGCCCCGCCGATGAACAGCAGCCACAGGGCGGGATCCGCCGACGTCGCGGCGCGTGCTCCGAGGGCCACGAACGTCACCGCGGCGACCGCGACGGCGATCACGGCGTGCCGGACCGACGGCGCGCGCAGCTCACCGGTGGCGACCACGGTCGCGCCGAGGACCAGCCCGAGGAAGATGGCCGACATGAGCACCGGCTCGTCCTCGAGCTGCTGCTCCAGGAACGAGGCGAGCGCCACGATCGCCGAGAACACGCCCGACAGGAGCGCGACGACGAAGACCCATTCGATCACGCCGAGGGCACGGATGGCCTCGCGGAGCTGCCCACGGACCAGCAGCGATGCGGCGCGCGCTGCCTGCCGGACGTTGGCGACGAGCCGTTCGTAGACACCGGCCACGAGCGCCACCGTCCCGCCGGAGAAGCCGGGGACGATGTCGGCCGTGCCCATCGCGAACCCGACCACGTAGGTGCCGAGGACGTCGAGCGGCAGGAACGGGGTCGCGCGTCGGTCCGCCTCGGGAGGTCGGGTCGCGACGATGTCGTCCTCGTCGGGGTCCCGCGAGGGGTCGACGTGCGACGGTTCGGTCACAGGGACGGGCTCCGGGCCGGAGGTGGGCGAGGCGCGGACGGTAGCGTTCCCCTCCGGCCCAGAACCCGCGCCCCCGACGGAGCTCCCGTGTCCGCCTCCCCTCCCCGCCCCGCCCACGGCGTCGGGGTCGCCACACGTTCGACCCGCGGCGACGGCACGAAGGTGCTCGACACCTGGTACCCGCATGTCCGCCTCGACGCGCCGGGGGCCCGCGCCATCGCGGACGCGCTCGGCCACGTCGAGGGGACCGAGACCCACGAGCTCACCGCCGCACACGTCACCGCGCTCGAGCAGGCCGGTGCCGACGGCGAGGTGCTCGTCGCCGTCCGTGGCGCGATCGCCGCTGCCGCCCAGCCGCCCAGCGCACCGACGGGGACCGAACGGGTCGCGGTGGTCACCTTCGTCGAGGACCTCGACGCGCCACCGGTCGACGCCCACGACGCCTACCTCCGCCTCCACCTGCTCTCGCACCGGGTCGTCGCCCCGCACGCGATCTCGCTGGAGGGCGCGTTCGGGGTGCTGCACAACGTGGTGTGGACCGACCTCGGTCCGTGCGACCCGGACGGGTTCGAACAGCTGCGGCTCGACCTGCACGCCGCCGGGCACCGCGTCCGGGTCACCTCGGTGGACAAGTTCCCCCGGATGACCGACTACGTGGTCCCGTCGGGGGTGCGGATCGCCGACGCGGACCGGGTGCGGCTCGGTGCGCACCTCGCCTCCGGCACGACGGTGATGCACGAGGGTTTCGTCAACTTCAACGCGGGGACGCTCGGGTCCTCGATGGTCGAGGGGCGCATCTCGGCGGGCGTGGTCGTCGGCGACGGGTCCGACCTCGGCGGCAGCGCGTCGGTGATGGGCACCCTGTCGGGCGGCGGCAAGGAGGTCATCCGCATCGGCGAACGCACCCTCCTCGGCGCGAACGCCGGCATCGGCATCTCGCTCGGGGACGACTGCATCGTCGAAGCCGGCCTCTACGTGACCGGCGGGACGAAGGTGACGTTGCCCGACGGCAGCATCGTGAAGGCCCGCGACCTGTCCGGCCGCGACGGGCTGCTGTTGCGACGCGACTCGGTGTCCGGGGCGGTGACCGTGGCCGACCGCGAGGGCTCGACCACCGACTGGGGCGGGCTCAACGCCGCGCTCCACGCGAACGACTGACCGGTGACCCCCGACGTATCCACCCTCCGGGACGACCTCGTCGCGCGGCTGCTCGACCATTGCGGCCAGGTGTGCGTGACCGGCGATGAGGACCCGATCGCCACGACGGTCGCAGCTCGGTACACCGAGCTCGGCGAGCCGGTCACCCGCGTCGGCAACAGCATCGTGGTGGACGGACGGCGACCGGGACGCGACGCGCCGCTGGTCCTGCTCGTCGGGCACCTCGACGTCGTGCCACCCACCGACGACGATCGCGAACCGCGCGTGGCCACGATCGGTGACACCGAGGTCGTGATCGCCCGCGGCGCGTCGGACATGAAGGCGGGCAACGTCATCGCGATGGCCGCGTTCGAGGACGGCGAGCTGCGCGATACCTCGCCGTACGACCTGGCACTCGTCCTGTACGGGGGCGAGGAAGGGGGCGCCGAGGACAACGAGCTGCGCGAGGTGCTCGACACGGTCCCGTGGCTGACCGAGGCAGCGCTGGCCATCGTGCTCGAGCCGACCGATGGCGAGGTCCAACTCGGCTGCCTCGGCGGCATCCACGCCGAGCTGCGGTTCGTCGGCCAGCAAGCCCACTCGGCGCGACCGTGGCACGGCGAGAACGCCCTGACCAAGGCCGGCCGTTTCCTCGCCGAGCTGCACGACGACCACGTGCGCGACGTCGAGGTGGATGGCATCGCCTACCGCGACGTGTGGTCCGCCACGATGGCCTGGACACCAGGACTCGCGCCCCGAGCACGGGGCGACGGCCTCGAGCCCGGCGAACGCGTCGCCCGACCGTTCCGCAACGTGGTCCCCGGTACGTTCACGGTGAACCTCAACCTCCGGTTCGCTCCGTCCCGATCGCTCGAGGACGCCGAGGTCGAGCTCCGCGACCGGGTCGGCGAGCGCGCCGAGGTCACCGTCGTCGACCTCGCTCCTCCTGCTCCGCCGCGCCTCGACCACCCCGTGGTGCGGGCGTTCGTGAACACGGTGGGGGCGCCGGTCGCCGCCAAGCAGGCCTGGACCGACGTGGCGCGCTTCGCCGAGGTCGGCGTCCCGGCCCTCAACTACGGCCCTGGGCTGACCGCGCAGGCCCACCAACGCGGCGAGTTCGCCCCGATCGACGCGATGGTCACGGGTCACGATCAGCTGGTCCGGTTCCTGACGACCCCGCGGTCCTGATGGAGGTCCGGTTCGTCCCGCTCGCGGAGGCGGAGGACGACGAGGTCGTGGTCGTCATCGACGTGCTGCGGGCCTTCACGACCGTCCCCTGGCTGTTCGCTCGCGGCGTCGCTCGCGTCCTCGCGGTGGACCGACCCGAACGGGCGGTCGCGCTCCGCGACGACCACCTGCCGGACGCGCTGCTCGCCGGCGAGGTGGGAGGTGAACCGCCGCCCGGGTTCGACCTCGGCAACTCGCCGACGGAAGTGGCCGCGTCGTCGCTCCCCCTCGAGGGCGCGACCGTGATCCACCGCACGTCGGCGGGGACGCAGGGGCTGGTCCGCTGCGCGGGTTCGGGGGCGTTGTTCGCGGCGTCGTTCGTCACCGCAGCGGCGACCGCGCGGGCCGTCGCTGCCCTCCAGCCACGGCGCGTGACGTTCGTGATCACCGGCGAGTCGCTCGGTCGGGACGGCGACGAGGACCTGGCGGCAGCGGAGCTCATCGCTGCACGCCTCCGTGGCCTGGAACCCGACGCGGCGCCGTTCCTCGCCCGCGTCGCGCCGTCCGATGCCGGCCGGAACTTCACCGACGAGGGTCCGGACTGGGCGCCGGCCTCGGACCTCGAGGCAGCCTGTGAGCTCGATCGGTTCGACCGCGCCGTGCCTGCTGGCATCGCGACCGACGGGTCGGGGACACCGCTCGGGGCCGTCGCTGCGGTCATCGAGCTCCGCCTGACCTGCGGCTGACCGGTCGGTCCGAGCGCGGCAGGTGCTCGCTAGCGTCCGGGAGAGCCGAGGTCGGAGACGCACGTGGCGGATGCAGCGGACACGATCGTCGTCGGGGTCGATGGTTCCAAGGCATCACGCGCCGCCGTCTCCTGGGCGGCCCGGCACGCCCGTCGGACCGGCATCGAGCTCGTCCTCCTCCACGCGGCGGAGAGCGGTCGACCGCGTTCCCGTCGCTCCCTCCGGGGGATCACGGGACCGGCGTCGACCTCGAGCCCTACGCCGAGGAACTCGGCGACACCTCGCAGCTCTCGGTGCGACGACGTGTGGTCGAGAAGCCACCGGTTCGCGCCCTCCTCGACGCGAGCGCGGGGGCCGCGATGCTCGTGCTCGGCCGGCCCCACGGGCTCGTCAGGTCCTGGCCCGGTCCGACCTCCCTGACCCGACGCGTGCTTGCGGGCGCCGACTGTCCGGTCGTGCTGGTCCCCGAACGCCTCGGAAGCTCCTCGTGAGCGACGCCTCTCCGCCACCGGCCGGTCCGGCGGCTACCACCGCCCCCTCCCCGCTCGTGACGACGCGTCGCTTCCTGGGCGTCGACATCGCACCGGCCGTCTTCGTGCCGTCCGCGGCGCTCATCCTGGCGTTCGTGGTGTTCGGGGTCGCGGCGCCCGACACCGCCAACGACATCTTCGGTGAGGTCCAGACCTGGATCGTCACGAACCTCGGGTGGCTCTACACCCTCGCCGTCTCGGGGTTCCTCGTCTTCGTCCTGTGGGTCGGTCTCGGACGGTTCGGGCACGTACGCCTCGGCCCGCCGGACGCCCGACCCCGGTACTCCTACGTGGCGTGGTTCGCGATGCTGTTCAGCGCCGGCATGGGGATCGGCGTGCTGTTCTGGTCGGTCGCCGAACCGCTCGCGCACTTCGCCAACCCGCCGTACGGCGACGCGGAGACGGCCGAAGCCGCGCGTCAGGCCATGGTGCTGACCTACCTGCACTGGGGGCTGCACGGTTGGGCGATCTACGTGGTCATCGGGCTCGGCCTCGCGCTGATGGCCTACCGGCTGCGCCTGCCGATGGCGATGCGGTCGCTGCTGCACCCACTCATCGGGGACCGCATCTACGGCCCGATCGGTCACACCGTCGACGTGTTCGCCATCCTCGGCACGATGTTCGGTGTCGCGACGACCCTCGGCATCGGTGCCCAGCAGCTCGGTGCCGGCCTCGAGCGGCTCTTCGGCGTCTCGAACGGCCTGTCGACGCAGCTGTGGGTCATCGGCCTCGCGACGCTCGCGGCGACGATCTCGGTCGTCTCCGGGCTCGATCGTGGGATCAAGCTGCTCAGCCAGGCGGCGCTGTACCTCGGCATGGCGATGCTGGGTTTCGTGCTGATCGCCGGTCCGACGGCGTACGCGCTGACCGCGACCGTCGACAGCATCGGGCTCTACCTCCAGCGGCTCCCCGAGACCGCCTTCCGTGGCACCACCTCGGCCGACGCGACGTGGATGGGCAACTGGACGCTGTTCTACTGGGGGTGGTGGTTGGCGTGGTCCCCGTTCGTCGGCATGTTCGTCGCCCGGGTGTCGCGTGGTCGCACGGTGCGCGAGTTCGTGCTGGGGGTCCTGCTGGTGCCCTCCCTGGTGATCGCCCTCTGGTACGGCGTCTTCGGCAACATCGCCCTCCGGCGGGTGCTCCAGGGTGACGACGCGTTCCTCGACGCTGCGGTCAACGACGTCCCCGTGGCGATCTTCGACTTCTTCGACGCGTTCCCGCTCACCTCCGTGGTCTCGGTCGTCGGCCTGCTCGTGATCGTCGTCTACTTCGTGACCTCGTCCGACTCGGCGCCCTTCGTGATCGACATGCTCGCTTCGCATGGCGACGAGGATCCACCGGTCGGCACCCGGGTGTTCTGGGCGATCAGCGAGGGCCTCGTCGGCGGCACGCTCCTGGTCGCGGGCGGCCTCCAAGCCATGCGGACCTTCCAGATCACCACCGGCCTGCCGCTGCTGGTGCTCACCGTCGTGACCTGCGTCGCCATCGTGACGGTCCTGCGCCGCGAGGTCGATGCCCCGGACCGGCTCGGCGCGGAGCGTGGGATCGCCACCGTGGGGTCCGCACCGACCGTGACCGACGGGTCGCGCTGACGCAGCGCGGGCGGGCGAGGAGGTCACGTGCAGCTGGCGGAACTGGTCGCGGCGAGCCAGCGGGTCGGTGCCACCAGGTCCCGGACGGCCAAGGTCGCCGCGCTCGCCGACGTCATCACCGCGGCGGACCTCGAGCTGCTACCGACCGTCGTCGCCTACCTGTCGGGTGAGCCACGCCAGGACCGCCTCGACCTCGGACCGTCGGCGATGTTCGGGACCGATGTACCCGCCGCGTCGGACGGTTCCTTGTCCATCGCCGAGGTGGACGCTGCGCTCCAACGCATCGCGGACACGCCCGCCGGGGCGGGGTCGCGGACCGCGCGCATCTCCGCGCTCACCGATCTGCTCGGGCGGGCGACCGCCGAGGAGCAGGAGTGGCTCCGTCGTCTGGTGGTGCGTGACCTCCGCCAGGGTGCGTTGGCCGGCCTGCTCACCACCGCGATCGCCCGCGCCACCGACGTTCCGGAGCCCGCGGTCCGCCGCGCCGCGATGCTCTCGGGTGACCTGCGGATCACCGCCGTCGCGGCCGTGACGGGTGGCGAGCGGGCCCTCGACGCGTTCGGGCTCGAGGTCGGACGTGCGCTCGAGCCGATGCTCGCCTCGACGTCCGCGTCGGTCACCGACGCGCTCGAGGCCAGCGCAGGCGCGGACGGGGCCACCGAGGTCGTGGTCGAGGCCAAGCTCGACGGCGCCCGGGTGCAGGCCCACCGGAGCGGGGACGAGGTGCGGCTGTTCACACGCAACCTCAACGTCGTCACCCACCGGCTGCCCGAGGTCGTCGCCGTCGTGCGGTCGCTGCCGGTCCGCTCCGTCGTGCTCGACGGGGAGGTGCTCGCGCTCGACGACCACGGTCGTCCTCGCCGGTTCCAGGACACCATGGCGCGGGTCGGCCGCGGACGCGAGGCGACAGCCGATGGCGAGGACGTCCCCTTGAGCGTGCGGTTCTTCGACATCCTCCACCTCGACGGTGAGGACGTGATCGACCGGCCGCTGCGAGATCGGCTCGAGGTGCTCGTGCGCGCCGTTCCCGATGGATCGCGTGTCGACCAGCTCGTCACGGCCGACCCGGACGAGGCCGAAGCCTTCCTCCAGCGGACCCTCGCGGCAGGACACGAGGGGGTGATGGTCAAGGATCTCGACGCGCCGTACGAGGCGGGCCGGCGGGGCGCGACCTGGCGCAAGGTCAAGCCGGTCCACACCCTCGACCTCGTGGTCCTCGCCGCGGAGTGGGGGTCCGGGCGGCGACACGGGTGGTTGTCGAACATCCACCTCGGCGCGCTGGCCGAACCCGGTGACCCCGTCGACGTCGAACACGGTGGCCTCGGCTTCACCATGCTCGGCAAGACCTTCAAGGGCATGACCGACGAACTGCTGGCCTGGCAGACCGAGCAGCTGCTGGCACGCGAGGTGCGCCGCGAGGGCCACGTCGCCTCGGGCTCGGGGAGCGACCATGTCGTGCACGTGCGACCGGAGCTGGTCGTGGAGGTGGCGCTCGATGGGTTCGTGCGTTCGACCCGCTACGCCGGCGGGATCGCGATGCGGTTCGCGCGCGTCCGCGGCTACCGGCACGACAAGGACGCCGACGCTGCGGACACGCTGACCGCGGCGCGGGCGATCTTCACCGGCGAGCGGCCCCCGACGGGCTGACCCGCCCGTGCTCTCGGGGCTGGACATCGCCGCGTCACAGGTCGGTGGCAAGGTGCTCGTGGGAGGCGGACCACGCCGGCGGACAGGAGCACCTCGTGGCCCGCGAGCACGTGAGCTGTCAGGAACCCGACTGCCACCGCCCGGTCCAGAGCCGCGGGTGGTGCGGGATGCACTACAAGCGCTGGCTGCGGACCGGGGCAGCGGTCCGAGGCGAGCGACCGCGGACCTGCGCCGTCGACGGCTGCGAACGGGACGCCAAGTCGCGGGGTTGGTGCCACGCCCACTACCAGCAGTGGCGACGCCACGGAGACGAGTCGGCGCTCCGTCCGCTGCGGTCCACCGGCCCGTGCGAGGTCGACGGCTGCTGCGACCGACAGCGCTACGCACGGACGTACTGCGGTACGCACTACAAGCGCCTGGTCCTCACGGGTGACGTACGCGCAGATCAGCCCATCCGGATCGTCCAAGGCGATGGGTACGAGCACCAGGGCTACTGGCTCGTTCCCGTCCCGGCGGACGAGCGCTGGCTCATCGGTGGCGACCGAACCGCAGCCGAGCACCGACTCGTGATGGCGCGGTACCTCGGACGGCCGCTGCATCCGGACGAGACGGTGCACCACCGCAACGGCGTCCGCCACGACAACCGACTCGAGAACCTCGAGCTCTGGTCGTCGGCCCACCCCTCCGGTCAGCGAGTACAGGACAAAGTTCTCTTCGCACGCCGCATCCTGGAACGCTACGCGCCGGAGCTGTTGACGGACCCCTGAACACGAGAACGGGCTCGCACGTGGTGTGCGAGCCCGTTCCGTGGCCATCCACAGCTTGTGGACATCGTAGTCCCGAGGAGATTTGAACTCCCGTTTCCGCCTTGAGAGGGCGGCGTCCTAGGCCCCTAGACGACGGGACCGCGCGTGCTCCACCACGGTGGAGCGGGCGGGAGCCTAACCGAGGTCAGGCACCCGGGTCGAACCGCGGGCGGACCCGTGGTCGACCTGCTCGGGGGGAAGGACTCGAACCCTCAATAACTGGACCAGAACCAGTCGTGTTACCGATTACACCACCCCCGAAAGGTGGATGCTCGCGACGTCGTGGTTCCGTCGGCACGGGCGGCTGCGGATGGTACGGACGCCGGGACAGGCGCGCAAAAGGCCGCACGGAGCGCGCGACCCGCGGCCGCTCCTCCAGCCGTCGGTCCTGCCCCCGCCCGGCGCCGCAGCTCGGGGTCAGCCCTCGGGCGCGTGGGCCCGGGCGACGGGGAGCGCGGCGTCGAGGCGGGCGAGCACGACCTCGCGGTCGAGCAGTTCGATCGACTCGAACAGCGGCGGGCTCACCGAGGATCCGGTGACCGCGACCCGGATCGGCTGGGCGACCTTGCCGAACCCGCTGCTGAGCTCCTCGGGGAGGGTACGCAACGCCGCCTCGATGGCTTCGACGGTCCAGTCGACGTCCGCCAGCACCCGCCGTGCGGCCTCGATCGCTGCCACCGCTCCGGGCTTGGTGAACACCTTGGCCACCGAGGCCTCGTCGAGCGCGACCTCGGCGGTCAAGAACGGGGGGGCGTAGCCCTGGACCTCGTCGAGCCGCTGCATGCGTTCCTGCACGAGCGGGACCAGACCGCCCACGACCGCGAGCTGCGGCTCCGTCGGCGGGTCGTCGAGCAGACGATCGCCGTAGGTGCCGTCGAGGAACGGCACGAGCAGCGTCGACAGCTCCGCTGGGTCGAGCTCGCGGATCCGTTCCCCGTTGAACGCGGTCAGCTTGTCGACGTCGAAGGCGGCGGCGGACCGCCCGACACCGGACACGTCGAACGCGGCGATCAACTCGTCGTCGTTCAGACGCTCGCGGCCGTCCGGGTGGGACCAACCGAGCAACGCGAGGTAGTTGCGCAGGGTGGCCGGCAGGAAGCCCTGCCGCGCGAACTCCTGGATGGCCACCGACCCGTGCCGCTTGGACAGCTTCTTGCGGTCCATGCCGACGACCATCGGCAGGTGGGCGAAGCTGCTCGGAGCACCCCAGGCGGGGTCGCGGGCCGGGAGCCCGACCTCGTCGAGGGCCGCGTCGAGCAGCCCGTCCCGGACCAGCAGGTCGTGGATGAGCAGCTGCCGGGGTGTGACCGACAGCAGATCCTCGCCGCGGCAGATGAGCGAGATCCCCTGCGCGACATCGTCCACGGAGTTGGCGAGCGGGTAGGTCGCCGAACCGTCCGAGCGCACGAGCACCGGATCGGAGATCTGCTCCCAGTCGAACCGCACCTCACCGCGGACGAGATCGTCGACCACGACGTGGCCGGTCTCGGGGGTCGCCAGCCGCAGCGAGGCGGGACGTCCCTCGGCGGTGAAGCGCGCCACCTCGTCGTCGCTGTGGCGGAACCCGGAGGCCTTCACCACGGGCGGCCCGTCGCCGCCGCCGGCACGGGCGGACGCGCGCCACGCCTCGAGCTCCTCGGCGGTCCGGAAGTCGCGGTAGAGGTGGCCGGCCTCCTCGAGCCGCCGTCCGACGGCCGTGTACAGCTCGAGCCGCGAGGACTGCCGGTACGGACCATGGTCGCCGCGCTCGGCGCCGAGCGGGTCGGCGGGGTCGGGTCCCTCGTCCCAGTCGAGCCCGACCCACGACAGGGCCTCGATCATCGACCGCATCGACTCCTCGGTCGCCCTGGCCGCGTCGGTGTCCTCGATACGGAACACGAACGTGCCGCCGTGGTGGCGGGCGTGCAGCCAGTTGTAGAGGGCGGCACGGACGCTACCGACGTGGAGCACGCCGGAGGGTGCCGGGCAGAAGCGCACACGCACGGGTGCGTCGGTCACGGGGGCCTCGTCGGGTCGGGGACGGTCGGTGCGATGGTAGGCCGGGGCCGGGACCACCTCGTTCGTGACCGTCCCACCGGCCTGGCGGTTGGGGCCCTCCGGCACCCCGTCACGACCTGACGGGACGAGGGCTCACAGGATCGCGGCGGGCCGGTAGCGGGACGCCTCCGGGTGACGCCCCGTGATGTCACCGACCGCGGCGACGAACCGTTCCACCTGCACGGGCGCGGCACCGACGAACGTGGTCGGGTCCGCGACCAGCTCCTCGAGTTCCGCCCGGTCGAACGGCAACCGGTCGTCGGCGGCGAGCCGATCGAACAGGTCGTTGTGCTCCTGCCCGGATTCCCTCAGTGCCAGCGCGGCGGCCACCGCGTGCTCCTTGATGACCTCGTGCGCGGTCTCGCGGCCCACGCCAGCTCGCAGCGCAGCGACCAGCACGCGGGTGGTCCCGAGGAACGGCAGGTAGCGGGCGAGCTCCCGCTCGATGACCGCCGGGTACGCGCCGAACTCCACCAGGACGGTCAGGAAGGTCTCGAACAGCCCGTCGAGGGCGAGGAAGGCGTCGGGGAGCGCGACGCGTCGGACCACCGAATCCGACACGTCCCCCTCGTTCCACTGGTCGCCGGCCAGACCGGCGACCATCGTGAGGTAGCCGTCGAGCACCAACTTGAGCCCGTTGACGCGCTCGCAGGAGCGGGTGTTCATCTTGTGGGGCATCGCCGACGATCCCACCTGGCCCGCCTGGAAGCCCTCGGTGACCAGCTCCTGACCGGCCATCAGACGGATGGTCTTGGCCAGGCTCGAGGGTCCGGATGCGACCTGGACGAGCGCCGACACGACATCGAGGTCGAGCGACCGCGGGTAGACCTGCCCGACGTTGTCGAGCCGTGCCGGGATCCCGAGGTGCGTCGCGATCCGGTCCTCGAGCTCGTCCAAGGTCGACTGCTCCCCACCGAGCAGGTCGAGGGCATCCTGCTGGGTGCCGACGGGCCCCTTGAGGCCGCGCAGCGGGTAGCGGGCGATGAGGTCCTCGATCCGCAGGAGGGCTTGCCGGAGCTCCTCACCGGCGTTGGCGAACCGCTTGCCGAGGGTGGTGGCCTGCGCGGGCACGTTGTGGCTGCGACCGGTCACGACGGTGGTGGTGTGTTCGGCTGCACGATCGGCCAGGAGTGCGAGCGCGGCGACGATGCGGTCGCGTACGACCAGCAGCGAGCGCTGGACCTGGAGCTGCTCGACGTTCTCGGTCAGGTCGCGGGAGGTCATCCCCTGGTGGATGTGCTCGTGGCCGGCCAGCGCGTTGAACTCCTCGATGCGAGCCTTCACGTCGTGGCGCGTCGTCCGTTCCCGTTGCCCGATGGACGCGAGATCCACGTCCTCCATCACGCGTTCGTAGTCGTCGACCACGCCGTCCGGGACGCTCACACCCAGCTCAGCCTGCGCGCGGAGCACCGCGATCCACAGCTGGCGCTCGAGCACCACCTTGCCCTCCGGGGACCAGATGGCGGTCATCGCGTCGGAGGCGTAGCGGCTGGCGAGGACGTTGGGGATCACGGGTGCGCCTCGGCGGTGGGCGGCGGCGGGGAACGCATCGAAGCACGACGGACCGCGGGCGACCCCTTCCGCGCCCAGCGATGGTCCCACCACATCGCCGCCGAAGGTCCCGACGGGACGCGGCCAAGGCCTCCAGGGTCCCACCCCCAGGGCTGTCATGGTTGCACGAACACCCCACCCGACTACCAACACAACGAGGAGCACGACGATGATGAAGGTCCACCTCCGAGACGATGGGCTGCTGCAACTGCCAGCCGAGGCGGTGAAGGCGTCGGCGATCGCGTTCCTGCGGATCTTCCTCGGGATGATGTGGCTGTTCGAGGTCACCGTCGGACACAACTGGAAGATCGGCGGCTTCGGCTCCGGCGCCAACCCCACCTGGATGGGCTCCGGCGCAGGTGACGCGGTCCGTGAGGAATCCGCGTTGGCGGTCGCCGACGGGACCTACTCGTGGTTCGCCTGGATCTTCGAGTCGGTCATCAGCCCCAACGCCGTGGCGTTCAGCTACTTCGTGATCGGCCTGCAGGTCCTGCTCGCCGTCGCGTTCATCGTCGGTTTCGCGGTCCGGCCACTGGCGGTGGCCGCCCTCGGCATGGACGTCAGCATCATGATGCTGGGCAACTCCCGCATCCCACCGTTCTTCGCGGCGATGCACCTGTTCGTCCTCGTCACCGGCGCCGGGAACTACTTCGGGCTCGACGGTCTGATCATGGAGCGCACCCGCGGTGCCACTAGCGGTGCCGCCCGCGCGGTCCGCTGGCTGATCGACCTGCCGGTCTTCAAGCGGGAGTACATCCCCGCCGCGATCGCTGCGTTCAGCCTCGTCGGCGTCTTCTTCTTCATCACCATGGGCAGCCGCTCGACGGGTCGCTTCACCTTCGTGGCCATGGAGTTCGTGGTCCTGTCGGCGCTGATCGTCCTCGGCCTGTACGCCACCAACCGGTACGGCGACACGACGGCGGCGCTGGTCTCCGTCCTGCGCATCTTCGTCGGCTTCCGGTTCCTGCACGAGATCTGGGCCCGGGTCGACCCCGGCATCAACGCGCTGCCGGGCTTCGCGAGCGCCGAGGCTCAGACCGAGGTGTTCACCACCATCGTCGGCAACCACTGGGCGTTCGTCGGCAGCCTCGTCGACAGCCTCATCCTGCCGGCCATGGGCTTCTGGGTCGTGGTGTTCGGTGCGGTCCAGCTGACCGTGGGTGTCGCGCTGGTCGTCGGCTACCGCACCCGCCTGTTCGGCCTGGTCGGCCTCGGCTACCTCGCCGTGATGATCGCGCTCGGCATGACCCGCCTGGCTCCGTTCGTGTTCGGTCTGCTCGTGGTCGTGGTCGCGCTCGCTGGCGGACGCCTCCTCAGCCTCGACAGCCTCCGCGCCCCCGCAGGCCAGGAGCAGTTCGGTCTGCCCGTCCCGACCAAGGCGGTCCCGATCCTGCTGGCCCTCGCCGCGATCAACGCGGTCGCAGCGACGGCCACGGCCTTCAACCTCGGCATCACCCCCGACGGGTACACCGACTCGATGACCGCGATGGTCACCGCGTTCGTGGCGATGCTGAGCGGTCTGCTGGCCTTCGTCGGGTGGCTGCAGCAGCACCCGGACCTCGACCACAGCGGCGAGATGGTGCACGTCCCGACGAGGGGCGAGCCAGAGCTGGTCTGATCCTTCGGT
Source organism: Nitriliruptor sp. (assembly GCF_040882075.1). Taxonomy (NCBI): domain Bacteria; kingdom Bacillati; phylum Actinomycetota; class Nitriliruptoria; order Nitriliruptorales; family Nitriliruptoraceae; genus Nitriliruptor; species Nitriliruptor sp. The sequence continues at coordinate 2,867 of NZ_JBBEBZ010000201.1, read as the reverse complement.
ACCGCGTGAGGGCCCCCGCCGCGGCGGGGGCTCTCGCACGCCGCGATCAGGAGCCGGTGCGGACACGGAACACGCGATGGCGCTGGTTCCGTGCAGCCCCGGGCCAACGTGTCGACGTCGTCGCACGGAACACGCGGCTGCGCCGGTTCCGGGCAGCGGATGCCCGGCCCCACGCGGACGAGCGCACGGAACCCGCGGTGGCGCCGGTTCCGTGCCACCCGACGACGTGCCAGGGAGCAGCCCTCGCGGTCTCACCTCGCTCGTCAGGGGGAGGCGAGCTGGTGGTCGGGCCGGTCGACGACGGGGTTCTCGAGCACGCCGATGCCTTCGATCTCGACCCGGACCTTCTGGCCGGCGGCGAGGGGCCCCACGCCGGCCGGCGTGCCGGTGAGGATGACATCGCTCGGCAGCAGGGTGGTGACCTGGCTGATCTCGCTGACGAGCGCCGCCACGTCCCACACCAGGTCGGCGGTCGAACCGTCCTGGCGCACCTCCCCATCGACCGTGCAGCGGATGCGCAACGCCGATGGGTCGAGGTCGGTGGCGATGGCCGGACCGAGCGGGCAGAAGCTGTCGAAGCCCTTGGCGCGGAACCACTGGTTCTCGCGGCGCTGCAGGTCACGGGCGGTGATGTCGTTCGCGCAGGTGAACCCGAGGATGCCGGCGCGGGCCTGCTCGGGGGTCACCCGCTGCAGGAGCGCGCCGATGACGATCGCGAGCTCGGCCTCGTGGTGGACCTCGGAGGACAGGTCGACCGGCAAGCGGATGGGTTCACCCGGGCCGATCACCGACGACGACGGCTTGAGGAAGAACAGCGGCTCGTCGGGGACCTCGCCGCCCATCTCGGCGGCGTGGTCGCGGTAGTTCTTGCCCACGCACACGATCTTGGACGGGATGACCGGCGCGAGCAGCTGCAGGCCCTGGACGGGCACGCGCTCGCCGGTCGGGCGGTGGGCCGCGAACGGGTGCGGGGCGATGACGGCGACCTCGGAGCCGTCGAGCATCCCGTAGCGGGGACCCTCGTCGCCCGCGAAGCGGATGAACCGGGTCACGAGGTGCTCCCTGCGTCGGCGGTCGCGCCGAGGCGCAGGATCGCGTGGGTGTAGGCGTCCGAGAGCGCGAGCCACGACGCCTCGACCACGTTGGCGTGGACGCCGACGGTGTCCCACTTGGTGGTCCCGTCGGTCGCGGTCACCAGCACGCGGGTCACCGCATCCGTCCCCGCAGCAGCCTCGAGGATGCGGACCTTGTAGTCGGCGAGGTGGACCCGATCGAGGTGTGGCCAGGTGCCGTTGACGGCGTTGCGGAAGGCGTGATCGAGCGCGTCGACGGGCCCGTTGCCCTCTCCGGCGCCGAGCCGGCGGACGCCACCCACCTCGACGGCGAGGATGGCCTCGGCGGGGCCCTCCCCCGCGGTCGCCTCCGCAGCGCCACCCGTGACGTTCACGCGGTAGTGCTGGGACCGGAACGGTTCCTGGTCGTCGGTCAGGAAGCCAGCGACGCGGCGCAGCAGCAGACCGAAGGAGGCGTCGGCGGCCTCGTAGGTCCAGCCGAAGGCCTCGCGGCGTTTGACCTCTGCCAGCACCGCGCGCGCCTGGGCGTCGTCGACCTCGACGCCGAGCTCGCGGGCCTTCAGCACGATGTTGCTGCGACCGGCCAGCTCGCTGACCACCAGGCGCTGGCGGTTGCCGACCTCGTCCGGGTCGATGTGTTGGTACATGTCCGGCGCCTTGGCCAACGCCGACGCGTGCAGACCAGCCTTGTGGCTGAACGCGGTGTGCCCGACGTAGGGGGCGACGTCCGGCGTCGACTGGTTGCACAGCTCGGCGACGGTGTGGCTGATCTCGGTCAGACGCTCGAGCTGGTCGGGACGCACGAGGGGCAGCCGCCGCTTGAGCTGCAGGTCGGCGATGATCGTGAACAGGTTCGCGTTGCCGCAGCGTTCCCCGAGACCGTTGGCGGTGCCCTGGACCTGGACCGCGCCTGCCTCGATACCGAGCATCGAGTTGGCCACCGCGCAGCCGCCGTCGTCGTGGAAGTGCAGGCCGACGTCGCACGGCAGGTCGGACACCAGGCCACGGACGATCTCGAGCACGCCCCACGGCATCGCACCGCCGTTGGTGTCGCACAGCACCACGCACTCGGCACCCGCCTCACCCGCGACGCGGACGACGTCCCGGGCGTAGGCCTCGTCACGGGCCAGCCCGTCGAAGAAGTGCTCGGCGTCGAAGAACACGCGCTTGCCGAGCGAGGTGAGGTGCTCGATCGAGTCGCGGACCATCGCGAGGTTCTCGTCACGCGGGACGCCGAGCGCCTCGTCGACGTGGTAACCCCAGGACTTGCCGACGAGGCACACCACGTCGGTTCGCGCCGCCACCAGCGCGGCGATCTGCGGATCGTCCTCGGCGCGACGGCCGCCACCACGGGTCATCCCGAACGCGACGAGGGTGGCGTGCAGATCGAGCTCCCCGTCGGCGGCGCGGCGGAAGAACTCGGTGTCCTTGGGGTTCGCGCCGGGCCAGCCGCCCTCGATGTAGGCGACCCCGAGCTCGTCCATACGACGGGCGACGCGCAGCTTGTCGTCGACCGAGAGGGTGACGCCCTCGCGCTGGGTGCCGTCACGCAGCGTCGTGTCGTACAGGTCGAGACGCGTCCCGGTCCTGGACAGATCCTGCGGCGGCAGCGGGCTGTGGCCCATCGGTGGCCCTTCCTCGGTCGGCCTACGGCCGGTCGTGGTGGGCCGGGGAGCGCGAACGGACCGGGACGTCGAGGCGACCGGGCCGCTCCCGCAGCCCGGCGCACCGGTCTACGGGAGCGGTCGGATGATGATCTCGAGCCGGGGACGCACGACCGGACGACCGCCCACG
>NZ_JBBEBZ010000200.1:0-1887 GCF_040882075.1 Nitriliruptor sp. | reverse complement strand
ATCGGGTAGGGGCCGGGGTTGCCCCCGGCGCCCTCCCACACCACCGTACGTACCGTTCGGTATACGGCGGTTCATGCAGAACGGGTAAGCCATCTTACCGTATCGAGTACCGACATCAGGCCCCGCTGATCGAACCACTTATTCGGCAGCGCCTGGTTCATGTGCGAGGCGCCGGCGTTCCACCAGGGGCCTCGCCCATTTCCCGCTGACTTCCACGCCCGATACTCATCCAGACCCAACGCCAGGAGCTTGCGGCGCCGGGTCCGCGGGCGCTTCCATTGCCGCCAGATCAGGCCGCGCAGTCGGCGACGTATCCATCGATCCAGCGCTTCCAAAGGGCGCTTCACGTCGACGAGGGAGAAGTAACTGGCCCAGCCCCGCAGGACCGGGGTCAGCCCTTCGATGACGCGTCGAATGTGGCGCCCCCTGCCGCGCTTGAGGATCTCGCAGACACGCTGCATCAGGCGCTGCAGACTGGCCTTGGCGACGGTCAGCCGTGGCAGTTTGTGCCGCGTCAGCGTGTAGCCCAGGTACCCTCGGTGCCAGGGCCGGTCGACCGCACTCTTGGCGCGATTGACCGTGAGCCGAAGCGAGTTCTCGAGATAATCACTCAGGCTGGCCATGACGCGCTCGCCTGCCCGCCGACTTTTGACGTACACCTGTAGGTCGTCGGCGTAGCGGCAGAAGCGGTGGCCACGGCTTTCCAGTTCCTTGTCCACGTCATCCAGCAGGATATTGGCCAGCAGCGGACTCAGTGGCCCACCCTGTGGCGTGCCCTGCTTTCGTGGCGAGGTCAGGCCGTGCTGGAACAGCCCGGCTTCCAGATAACGACGAATCAGGCGCAGTACCCGCTTGTCGCGGACGCGGCGCGCGACCCGCGCCATCAGCAGGTCGTGATTGACCCGGTCGAAGAAGGCTGCCAGGTCGAGATCGACCACCCAGCGGTGGTCGGCTCCGACGTGGGCCTTCATGGCCGAGACGGCCTGCTGGGCGCTGCGTCCGGGCCGATAGCCGTAGCTCGATTCGGAGAAGCCCGGATCGAAGCGCGGCGTCAGTACCTGGAGCAGCGCCTGCTGGATCAGCCGGTCGGTGACCGTGGGAATGCCGAGCTGCCGCGTCCCGCCCTTGGGCTTGGGGATCGTGGCGGCTCGGATCGGGCTAGGGTGATACTCGTCGGCCAGTAGCCGCTCGCGCAGCGTTGGCCAGTATTGCTTTAGATGGTCAGCCAACTGATGCACCGTCATGCCGTCGGCACCCGGTGCACCTTTATTGGCGATCACCTTACGGTAAGCCCGCTGCATGTTCTGCGAGTCGACGACCGACTCCATGAGCGGGGCTGGCTCCGCTTTCGTCCACGATAACGACGCCGAAATCGTCTCGACGCTCACCGGCTGGGACGCGGAGTTCCGCTCCTGCCCCTCTGGGTGAGTGACGGTATTAGCGTCATGCTCTGTCTTCATGATCGATCCTCGAGACGTCATCGCCTACTCGCGGTTCTTCATGTTCGGCCCTTGGTGCCGTAGTGAACCCGGCACTTACTATGGCCTCGGCTGACGTCTGGTGGCCCATCCCGTCGCCTCTCGACGCCGGTAGCACCATGGCAGACCACCAGACCTCCCAGGGTAAGACGCGCGACCTTCCTCCCATCTACCCGCCGCATTTACTTCCACACCTTCCGGGTAGCTATTGGGCTTCGAGTCTTTTAGCCCTCTCGCCCAGATGCGGCTGCCTCATATGCGGTTCCTGTTCGTCGGGCCAGGAGTTTGCCTGCAGCTTCCTTCAGATTCCGCCTCGCGGCGGACACCCTTGCTGTTCAGCTAACGGTTCCCGCTACCAGGGTCCGTAGGGGACTTTCACCCCCAAGTCATCCCGAGGCACCACCCTCGG
>NZ_JBBEBZ010000199.1:0-11883 GCF_040882075.1 Nitriliruptor sp. | reverse complement strand
GGTGGCTCACGATCGTCGGGTGGCTTGGACCGCGGCGGCGCGACGTCAGCCACCCGCTGAACGTGAGCGCCCCAGCGATCCTCAGCCACCCAGGCGGTGGCCACGAGGTGGGACGTGCTCGGCGCCGATGCCCCGAGCACGTTGCTGCTCGATCGCCGCGTCGAGGTCTGCCATGACCCGTGGCCGGTCCTGCATCCAGGTCTGGTGGTCGACGATCAGCACCGCCCAGTCCGTGCTGGCGTACGCCGAGAGCCGGTCCCGATCACGTCGACGGGCGGTCCGGTCGCGGTGGTAGCGATCACCGTCCAGCTCCAACGCCACGCGCCACCGCTCCAGGGGGATGTCGGGCAGCAGCGGTCGGCCACGCGGCGTCACGAGCCGTACCGGCTCGCGGGAGGGCCGGTAGCCCGCAGCCTCGAGGGAGCGCAGCACCTCGAGGTGGAACGCGGACTCGGCCGCGTTGTCCCCGAGCTCCGCGAGGTGCGAGGCGAGCAGGTGGCGTCCCGGCAGGTGGCGCACGTCCTCGAGCCGAGCTGCCAGGTCGGCGAGGTCGAGGCGACGCTGCTGACGGGCATCCACCAGGTAACCGCGCAGCTCCAGCGGTGCGACACGGGCGAGGACCAACGCGTTGGCGGCCGGCAGCAGCGTGGGGATGCCTCCGATCACCTCGACGTCACTGCGTTCGAACCACCGGCTCCGAGCGACCTCCACCCGGGCACACCGACGGTGCCAACGCCGCCGCTCGTGGTGAGCGATGAGCCGCTGACGCCGCTCCTCCTCGGTCGACACTCCCGAGGTGCCGGCCGCATCGACGTCGGCGTCCGCGGAACCCGCTCGCCCGGCGTCGTCCTCGCCCCTCGGCGGCTCCGGATCGGGCCGCACCCCTCGCACCGCACGGGCGTGCGAGGTGATGACCTCGAGCCCCCGCGGTCGTTCACCGAGCCCCTGCAGCCACCTCGCCGTTCGACCGCACGCTGCCCCGTCGTGCGCCAGGATCACGGCCGCGAGCGTGGCTCGGTCGACATCCGAAGCCCAAGGCGCGATGGCGACGCCGCGGTACGGGCGCGCCCAGCCCTCCGCGTCGCTCCGACGTGCCCAGGTCGACGGGTCGACACCGTGGCTGATGGCACCGGCCCGTGTGCCGACGCCCGCCGACTCACGGCAGGAACGGACGTACCGTCTCCAGGTCTCCACAGCCCGAGCCTGACCCCACGGGCGGCCCGCCGCCGATCGGATCCGCTGCTGGCTGTGGATGAGCCACCGAGACGAGGGACCGCACCGTGCGTGTTCGGGTGGCTCACGATCGTCGGGGCGCTCAGCACGCAGGGGCGCGCCGCCAACCACCCACCGAACGCCAGCCACCCACCGAACGCCAGCCACCCAGGGTGGCGCCCGCTCGGGTGGCGCGGGGCATCGCGTTGGGTGCGCCTGGCGGCCGTCCGTACACTCCGGCCACCGCTGCCCGCGGTGTGCGCCTCTGCGCGCCCTCGGTGGGCGGCCGCTCCTCGCGCTCCTGGTGCGAGGCGACCCTGCCCACGGGAGAAGCAACGTGGAAGCCGAGACCCTCCTCACGATCTTCCGAGTCGTGGCCGGGACGGCCGTGATCGCCTTCTTCGGGGCCTGGGCGGCCAGGCGGATCCTGTTCCTGATCAAGCTCACCAAGGCCGCCCGCCCGAACCCGGAGCGGAGCCTGCGCAACGCCGCGAAGGCCAACCTGCGGCTGGCGCTGGTCAACATCTTCGGCAACCGCAAGCTGCTGCGCTGGACCCTGCCGGGGATCGCCCACTTCTGGGTGATGTGGTCGTTCTTCGTGGCCCAGACCACCCTGCTCGAGGCCGCCGGTGAGCTCTACATCGGCCCCACGTTCAACCTGCCGCTGCTGAACTCCATCTCGCTGGCGGGGGTGACCGCCTACGACCTGCTCGGGTTCATGCAGGACAGCCTCGGGCTGCTCGGGATGATCGGGCTGATCATCTTCGCGAGCATCCGGTTCTCGCAGGACCCCAGGTCCAAGGGGCGCTCGTCGCGCTTCGCCGGGTCGAACCTGATCCAGGGCTGGTGGGTGCTCGGTGCCGAGTTCCTGGTCATCTGGACCCTCTGGGTCGCGCACGGCGTCCGCTTCGCCGAGGACCACGCCCCGACCGAGGCCGCGTTCATCTCGCGCCTGTTCGGCACCGCCTTCGAGGGCATGGACACCCTGACCCTCGAGTGGGTCGGCGCCATCAACCTCGTGGTCCACATCGCCATCGTCGGTGCGTTCCTGGTCTTCACCCTCCACAGCAAGCACCTGCACATCCTCACCATCCCGTTCCAGGAGCTGTCGCGCGACCCGCAGCGCGACAAGGCGCTCGGCAAGCTCAACACCGAGCTGATCGACATGGAGGCGATGGACGAGGACACCGTCCTCGGCGTCGGCCAGATCGAGCAGTTCACCTTCGACCGGTTCCTCGACTTCCAGACCTGCACCGAGTGCGGCCGCTGCCAGTCGCAGTGCCCGGCCTGGAACACCGGCAAGCCGCTCAGCCCGAAGATGCTGATCCAGGACCTGCGCGACCACATGTACGCCAAGGGCCCGTTCCTGCTCGGCGAGATCGACGAGGCCGAGGCCGGCGACGTCATCAAGATCCCGCTCGTCGGTGACGCCCCCGGCGAGGCAGCGGTCATCGACTACGACGTCCTGTGGTCCTGCACCAGCTGCGGCGCCTGCGTCGAGGAGTGCCCGGTCGATATCCAGCACGTCGACACCATCATGGACCTGCGTCGCTACAAGGCGATGATGGAGTCGAGCTTCCCGCAGGAGGCCGGCGTCATGCTCCGCAACGTGGAGAACGCCGGGGACCCGTGGGGGGTGGGACAGTCCAAGCGCGAGGAGTGGACCCAGAAGCTCGACTTCGACATCCCGGTCCTGCAGCCCGGCAGCGACACCGGCGGCGAGTACGAGTACATCTTCTGGACCGGCTGCGCGGGCGCGGTCGACGACCGCTCGAAGAAGATCAGCCAGGCGACCGCGCAGCTGCTCCACGACGCCGGCGTGAGCTTCGCCATCCTCGGCAAGAACGAGTCCTGCACCGGTGACCCCGCCCGCCGCCTCGGCATGGAGTACCTGTTCCAGATGCTCGCGCAGCAGAACGTCGAGCTGCTCAAGAGCGTCGGCGCGGAGAAGACCAAGATCGTCGCGTGGTGCCCGCACTGCTTCAACACCCTCAAGAACGAGTACCCGGACTTCGACGGCCACTTCGAGGTCGTCCACCACTCCGAGGTCCTCGCCAAGCTCATCGACGAGGGGCGTCTCGTCGCCACCTCCGAGCTCGACAAGCGGATCACCTACCACGACCCGTGTTTCCTCGGTCGCCACAACGAGGTGTACTCCGACCCCCGCAAGGTCGTGGACGCCGTCCCCGGGCTCAAGCCCACCGAGATGACCCGCTGCCGCTCCAACGGCTTCTGCTGCGGCGCCGGCGGCGCCCGCATGTGGATGGAGGAGACCATCGGCAAGCGGGTCAACATCGAACGCGTCGACGAGGCGCTCGCTCTGGACCCCGAGCTGATCTCGACCGCCTGCCCGTACTGCACCACGATGCTGTCTGACGGCATCGCGCAGAAGGTCCAGGAGGGCACCCTCGCGGAGGGCCAGGTCGAGGTGCTCGACATCTCCGAGGTGCTGCAGCGAGGTCGCCTGCTGCCGATGGCGGCGCAGGGTGTGGCCGGCAGCGGCACGCCCGCGCCGTCCGAGCCGACGCCCGACCCGGAGCCGGCCGGCCAGCAGTAGCGGACGAGCAGCGTCACGCCTGAACGTCGGGGACCCCGGCCGGTGCCGGGGCCCCGACGTCCGGGGCGTAGGGTCCCCGAGGAACGGGGTCCATCGAGCCGAGGTGATCCGTGGACGGCAGCGTGCTCCAGACGAGCGTGCTCGCCGCCGTCGGCGTGGTCGTGTTCGTCGTGATCGTCACCGTGCTGCTCCACAACCGGCTCGTGCGGGCACGTGTGCGCGTCGACGAGGCGTGGGCGCAGGTGGACACCGACCTGCAGCGCCGCCACGACCTGATCCCGAACGTCGTCGCGACCGTCGGTGCCTACACCGACCACGAGCAGGCGGCGCTCACCGCGGTGACATCGACGCGGACCGCCGCCCTCACACGCACGGACGCGGCTGGCCGCGAGGCCGCCGAGGACGAGCTCGGCGCGGCGCTCGGACGGTTGCTCGTGGTCGCGGAGGCCTACCCGGAGCTGGAGGCGGACGCCGGGTTCCGCGACCTGCAGAGCGAACTGGCCGACACCGAGTCGCGCCTGTCGTTCGCCCGGGACTTCGCCACCCACCGGGTCGCGGCCTACCACCAGCTGCTCGAGACCTTCCCCTCGGTGCTGGTCGCCGGAGCCTTCGGTTTCGAACGGCGACGGATGTTCGCGACCGACGGACACGAGGCACGACGGACCCCGGAGGTCGAGCTCGGCGCCCAGGTCCACCCGTGAGACACACCGCCCAGGTCCGCCCGTGAGCCGCAGCGTCAAGCTCGTCCTCAGCGCGCTCATCGCGCTCGCGGTCGTCGCCGTCCCGCTCGTGGCGGGCCTGGCCAGCACCACCCCGACCCGAGACGACGCGTTCCGGATCGACACCTTCGACCGTGAGGTGACGCTGCGGCTCGACGGGCGGCTCGAGGTCGTCGAGACCATCGCGGTCACCTTCACGCAGCCGCGCCGCGGCATCTTCCGTGACCTCGAGGGCGAGGGGCCGGCCGGCACGGTCGACTACCGGGTGGTGTCGGTCGACGGCGGCGACGCCTCGCTGCCGTGGCGGTGGGTCCAGGAGTCGACACCGGCGGGCGAACCGCGCATCCGGATCGGTGGTGCGGGCATCACCCTCCAGCCGGGACCCCAGGTCTACCGCCTGCTCTACGAGGTCGACGGGCTCGTGTTCCGGCCCGAGGACCGCCCGGACCAGGCGCAGCTCCGGATCGACGTCCCGGGTGACGCGTGGCCCGTCGACATCGCCGAGACCACGATGACCGTGCGCCTCCCCGTCGAACCGACCTCGGTCGCGTGCGTGGTCGGGACCGCCGGGGACGATGAACCGTGCCCCGCATCGACCACCTCCGAGCGGGTGGTGACCCAGACGCTGCCAGCCCTCGGACCCTCCGAGACGGGCACGGTCGCCATCGAGCTCCCGGCCGACGCCCTGACCGCCTCGCTGCCCGAGGTCGACGTGGCGGAGGTGACCACCCGGGGCGAGGGCCGGGCGCCGTTCGAGGTCCCGAAGGTGCCGGGCATCCTCGCCACGTTGCTGCTGCTCGCGTTGCCGGCGCTGCTGCTCGAGTCGTTGCGTGCCCGGCGCGTCTACCGCGACGTGGTGACCGATCCGGCCGTCCACGACCGCGTCGCCCCGACCGCCGAGCTCGAACCGCCCGATGGGCTGGCCCCCGCGGAGCTCGCAGCGGTCGACCGTGCCGGTGGGTTCCTGACCGGCGGCGCCGACGTCCTGCTGGCCACGCTCATCGACCTGCAGATCCGCGGCGTCGTCACCTCCTCCGGCGGGCAGGACGACGATGCGCCGCTCACGTTCGGCCCCGGTCCGAACGCGCCCGACGTCCACGAGTGGGAGCGGCTGGCCCTCGAGCAGCTCATGCCGAACGGCACCCCGATCGTCTTCGACGGCGAGTACGACGCCGCCACCTCGCGACGGTCCTCGGGCGCGACGAGCTCGCTCACCGCCCACGCGAACGCGGTGTTCCAGCCGGGCAGCCGGTACGTCCACGACGAGGGTGGGGCGCTCCGCGGGGGTGGGTACGCGCTGGGCATCATCGCCACGCTCGTGCTCGGCGGGCTCGTCGGCCTGGCCGCGATGGCGCTGTTCGGGGTCCCGCCGGTGGCCGTCGTCGCGGCGTGGGTCGCGCTGCCGGTCGCCTGGGTCCTGCTGTCCCTCGTCTGGCGGCTCGAGCGCCGGCCCCTGACCAGCGAGGGCCGGGACGTCATCGCCCGCACACGCGCCTTCGAGCACTTCCTGACCGAGGTGCACGCCGACCGCCTCGACTTCGCCGGATCACGTGCCGACGTCGGCGTCACCCACCCGGCGGTCGCCCTGCTGCCGTACGCGGTGGTGCTCGGGCTCGGCGCGTCGTGGCTCGAACGCTTCGAGCCGGTGCTGACCGAAGCCGCGGCGCAGGGCCGGGCGGGCGGGGTGTCCGGCACCGACACCTGGTTCCTGCACCCGACCTCGTTCGTGGCCGCGTCGACGCTGCACAGCGCCAGCATCACCAACCCCGCCAGCTCGTCCGGCGGAGGTGGCGGCGGTGCAGGGTCAGGCGGCGGAGGAGGAGGCGGGGGCAGCTGGTGACCGACCGCCCTCCGAGCTGGGCAGCCAACGACACCGGTTCACAGCCCTGCGCGCTCAACCACGTGTCGGTCGCGGGCGCCACGTAGGCTGCCGGCGACCGAACGAGCCGGGAGCACCGATGATCCTCTCCGACCGCGATCTGCGCGCCGCGCTCGCGAGCGGGCAGCTCCGGATCGAACCGCTCGGGGAGAACGCGATCCAGCCGTCGAGCATCGACCTGCGCATCGGTGCCGAGTTCCGGGTGTTCGCCAACAACCGGCACCCGTACATCGATGTCCGCAAACCGATGGACGACCTGACCGATCTGGTCGTGGTCGATGACGACGCCCCGTTCATCCTCCACCCCGGCGAGTTCGTCCTCGGCACGACCTTCGAGAAGGTCACCATCCCCGACGACATGGTGGCCCGGTTGGAGGGCAAGTCCTCCCTCGCCCGGCTCGGCCTCCTCATCCACTCGAGCCTGCCAGGTGACGAGCTCGTCCTGTTCCGTCACGAGGGTGAGACCCGGCTGCGACCCATCGAGGACATCGTCCGCAAGCAGCTGACCGGTGAGGTGGTCAGCTACGACCCGGACACCTTCGAGACGATCCACGCGGAGGTCACCGGCTGGTACGAGGGCCCGGAGGACCACATCCACGAGGTCGTGCTCGCGTCGGGGCGACGTGTGCGGGTCACGAGGGGCCACAACCTGTTCACCCTCGACCGAGACGGGGCGATCGCGAAGGTCCGTACCGGGCAGCTCGAGCCAGGCACCCTCGTCGCCGTTCCACGTGTCGTCCCCGAACCCGAGGATGCGACCGCCTGGATCGACCTGATCGCGCTCGCGCCGGAGTCCGCGTGGCACGAGCTCGTGTGCGAGGGCCCCTCGGTCGCCGCCGCGTTCGAGCACCACCGCGAGGCGGCCGAAGCCGCCCTCCGCGACCTCGGGATCGCACACATCAGCTACTACCGCGCGCGGGCGCAACTTCCGCTGCTCGCTGCCCGCCAGATCCCCGGGTTGCTCGACGGACTCGGCGGTGACGACCGCGTCCGGATGAAGGGTGGCAAGCACGCCATGCCGCCCCGGATCGAGATCGGCGAGGAGCTCGCCTGGCTGCTCGGGCTGTACGTCGCCGAGGGCTACCGGAGGCGGACGCAGGTGGTCGTCGCCAACACCGACCAGGCGATCCTCGACCACGCCGAGGCCGTCCTCACCCGGCTGGGGGCGCCCGTGTACCGGAGCGCGGGGGCGGTCACCGGCTGCTCCACCTTGCTGTCCGCGCTCGTCGCGTGGCTCGGGATGGGAGGCAAGTCGAAGGGGAAGCGGCTCCCGGCCGTGGCGCTCGGCTGGCCGCAACCGATCCTCGCCGCGCTCCTCGAGGGGTTCGTCGATGGTGACGGGTCGCGTGAGGCGACGCGCACCTCGCTGTGGTCGTCGTCGCCGCGGCTCGTCGACGATCTGCTGCTGCTGTGCGCCCGTCTCGGGCGGCGGGCCGCAGCCAACAGCCGTGAGCGCGCCACGGGGACCGCGTACCAGGTGTCGATCCCGCGCGGTGAGCACAAGCTGTTGACCGCGGTCCCGCTTCCCGACGAACTGCTCGTGCGGCTCCGTGAAGCGGCTGGACTCGACCAGCGGACCGCGGCGCAGCTCGCTGGGTACCGCTACCCCTCCAGCCTGTGCAACCTCGAGAACCGGACCGCCCGCGATGCGGTGCGTCGCACGACGCTCGCTCGACTCCGCGACACCTACTCCAGCCGGATCAGCGGTGACGACGAGGGGGCGCTCCAACGACTCGAACGCCTGGTCGAAGGAGATCTCGCCTGGGATCGCGTGGTCGAGGTCCGGGACACCGGCCGCCGCGAGCAGATCTTCGACCTCGAGGTCCGCCCGGACGGTCGCCCCATCGAAAACTTCCTCGCGGGTGACGGTGGCGTGTTCGTGAGCAACACCGCAGGCTTCGTGGACGCCGGGTGGAGCGGCCACCTGACCCTCGAGCTGTCGAACGTCGCGAACCTGCCGATCACCCTGTACCCGGAGATGAAGATCGGCCAGCTCGCGTTCTTCCCGCTCACCTCCCCCGCCGAACACCCCTACGGCTCGACCCAGATCGGGAGCAAGTACCAGGGACAGCGCGGCCCGACCCCCAGTCGCTACCACGAGAACTTCGATCCGCCGGCGGGCCAGGAAGGCGACGCCGAGGCTTGACCGCCGGCTCGGAGGAACCGATGCGGCCGCCCTCAGCGGTCGGGCGGGAGGTCGCGGCTGCCGCGGGGCAGGAGGACGGTCGCCCGGTGGCGAAGGAGGCGTGGACGCCACGTACCGCTCGGTACGCATCGGCGGTGGGACGGGACCGTCCCGAGGACCTGGAGCGACGCCGTGCGACGAGCGATCACCACCACGACCGCAGCTGCCGCGGCGATCGCGCTGCTCGCCCCCGTGGCGAACCTGCCGGCGGCCGTGGCCCAGACCAGCGGCAGCGCGACCGACGTCGCGCTCGACGACCCGACCCACGTCGGGTCCGGGTACGAGGCGGTCATCCGGCGGACCGCCTACGGCATCCCGCACATCCTCGCCTCGGACTACGGCGACATGGGTTTCGGGTACGGCTACGCCTTCGCCGAGGACAACATCTGCACGGCGGCGGACTTCTACACCACCGCCCGCGGCGAGCGCTCGCTCCACTTCGGACCGGACGCCTCTTGGACCTTCCACGGCAACGGGACCACCCACAACAACCTCGACTCGGACGCCTACTTCCTCGCCGTGCGCGAGAGCGGCCGCATCGAGGAGCTGATGGCCCAGGAACCACCGCACGGTCCGTCCGACGACCTCGTCGAGGGCGTCCGCGGGTACGTCGCGGGCTACAACCGCTTCCTCGCCGACGTCGGGGGCGCGGACGGGATCGACGACCCGGCCTGCAGCGGCGCGGACTGGGTCCAGCCGATCAGCGAGATGGACGCGTACCTGCGGTTCTACATGCTCGCCGGCCTGGCCTCCACGGGGGTGTCGATCGGCGACATCGGCGGCGCCCAGCCCCCGACGCCGGACGTGGGCGCGTCCGCGTCCCCGGACGGCGGCGACGGGTCGCCAGCCCCGGACCTGTCGGCGTTCGCCGATCTGCTCGACCCCTCCGCGGGTCCGATCCCGGTGGACCAGCTGCCCGAGATCCCCGGCGTCACCGCGGAGCAGCGCGCCGCCGCCGCGCGGTTCCCCACCCGGGCGGAGGGCATCCTCGGTATCGGTTCGAACGCCTACGGGTTCGGGTCCGAGGCGACCGCGAGCGGCACGGGGCTGGTGCTCGGCAACCCGCACTTCCCCTGGCAGGGCGGCGAGCGGCTCTACCACGCGCACCTGACGATCCCGGGCATCCTCGACGTGCAGGGCTCCTCGCTGTACGGCGTGCCGATCGTGCTGATCGGCACGACCGAGGGGGTCGCCTGGTCGCACACCGTGTCCACCGCGTTCCGGTTCACACCTTTCCAGCTCACCCTCGTACCCGGGTCGCCGACCACCTACCTGGTCGACGGCCAGCCGCGGGAGATGGAGCGCCGCCCGGTGACCATCCCGGTGCGCACCGAGGACGGCAGCATCGAGGAGGTCGAGCGCACCCTCTACTGGACCGACTACGGCCCGATGTTCACCGGGGTCCTGGGCCTGCCGCTGTTCCCGTGGACGCCGGCGATCGGCTTCGCGATGGGCGACGCCAACGACCACCTGCGCTACCTCAACCACTTCTTCGACAAGAACCACGCCCAGAGCGTCGGCGACCTGCGCGAGCTGACGGTCCGAAACCAGGGCGTGCCGTGGGTCAACACCGTCGGCGCGGACAGCGCGGGCAGCGCGTACTACTCGGACGTCAGCGTGGTCCCGAACGTGCCGGACGACAAGGTCGCCGCCTGCCCGACGGCGCTCGGCATCGTGACGTTCGCGGCGCTCGGCCTGCCGACGCTCGACGGTTCACGGTCCGACTGCGGGTGGGACACCGACCCCGATGCGGTGGTCCCGGGGATCTTCGGGCCCGACAACCTGCCGTGGCTGACCCGCGACGACTACGTGCACAACGGCAACGACAGCCACTGGCTGAGCAACCCGGAGGAGCCGCTGACCGGGTTCGCCCGCATCATCGGCGACGAGGAGACCGAACGGACCCTGCGCACGCGCCTCGGCCTGCAGATGGTCGCCGACCGGGCGGCGGGTGAGGACGACTACACCGACCTGCACCCCGACCGTTGGACCAAGGACATCCTCGAGAAGGCGGTGTTCGACAACCGTCAGTTCGCGGGTGAGCTGACACGCGACGACCTGCTGGCGTTCTGCCGCTCGACCCCCGGGGTACCGGCGAGCTCGGGACCGCCGGTCCAGACCGCGGAGGCGTGCGACGCCCTCGAGGGCTGGGACGGGCGAGATGACCTCGGGTCGCGCGGGGCCATCCTGTTCCGGCGGTTCGTGTCGAACCTCCAGGGCCTGGCCTCGCCGGTCGGTGACCCGACCGGGACCGGGCTGCTGGGCCTGCCGTGGTCGACGCCCTTCGACGTCGACGACCCGGTCGGGACCCCACGGGACCTCAACACCGTGGACCCGCGGGTGGCCACGGCGCTGGGCGACGCCATCAACGACCTGCAGTCAGCCGGCATCCCGCTCGACGCACCGCTGCGGGGCTGGCAGTACGAGGACCGAGGCGACGGGGACCGCATCCCGATCCACGGCGGCCCGGGCGGCGTCGGGGTGTTCAACGCCATCAACGTGTCGTGGGACGGCGACGCGTCCGACGGCGAGGCCGGTTACCCGGCGGTGACCCACGGCAGTTCGTTCGTGATGGTCGCCACCTGGGACGAGGACGGCGACTGCCCGGTGGACGCGTCCGCCATCGTCACCTACTCCCAGTCCGAGGACGTCACCTCGCCGCACCTCGCCGACCAGACCCGGTTGTTCTCCGAGAAGCGCTTCGTCCCGATGCGCTTCTGCGAGGCCGACATCCTCGCCGATCCCGAGCTGACCGTGACCCGGGTGACCTCCGACGGTGGCGCCGACGGCCGAGGTGGAGGCCGCGACGGCGCTGGTCCCGGCGGTGATGGGGCCACCGGAGGCGGTGGCGAGGTCGCAGCACCTCCAGCCCGGCCGCTACCGACCACCGGTACCTCGGCTGCGGTGCTGCTCGGTCTGGCGGCGCTCGGTGCCGCGGCCGCGCTGCGCCGCAGGACGGTCGGATGAAGATGATGCCCGGAAGTTCGACCCGGGAACCGAGTGTCGGTGCCTCCTCAGCGCCTTCGTCCGGCGACCGGAGCCATCGCCGTCGATCCTGGTCCGGTCCACATCCCGGCCCTGGAGAGGTGGGTGAGCACGTCCGGTGCGGGGACCGGGCGGCTGAACAGGTAGCCCTGGACGTAGTCGCACCCGAACTCGGTGAGCCGCTCGACCTGGGAGGGCGTCTCGACACCTTCCGCGACGGTGTACATCCCGAGCTCGTGGGCCATGGTGATCGTCGAGCGGATGATCCGCTGTGCGTGGCCGTCGCCCGGGGCGAGTCCGTTGACGAAGCTCCGGTCGATCTTGAGCAGGTCCCAGGGGAACGCGG
>NZ_JBBEBZ010000198.1:0-12030 GCF_040882075.1 Nitriliruptor sp. | reverse complement strand
GCGGGAAGCAGCCATCGGAGGCGGCGTCGCGGGCGATGCGGTCCTCGTCGGTGGTCCAGCCAGGTCGCGGAGCGACTGCAGATCCGAGATCGCGGCCTGGTGACGGAGGGACTCGTCGCCGACCTCGTGGTGTTCGACCCCGATCGCGTCATCGACCGGGCGACCTTCGAGCAGCCCGCCCAGGCACCAGAGGGCGTCAGCCATGTCGTCGTGAACGGACAGCTCGTCCTCGACGACTACCAGCAGACCGGCGCGCGGCCCGGGCGAGTGTTTCGTCGCGAGGTGTAGCGTCGCCGTCACGGCGACGTCCGGGCAGGGTCCTTCAAGGGCGGCCCGGTGTCATCCCGTTTGTGCCCGGTGCAGCGGTCGGACCGTACGACCGTGCGGCCGTGCAACTCGGACTGCCGCGGTGGACAACTATCGCGGTAGTCTCCATCCGTTGGGCGTTCGGCCCACGGCACGTAATACGGGCGCGGTTCTCGCTATCGCGCGCGATCGATCGATAGGAGACCAAGCATGCGGATGCGTAGATTTGGCTGGATGGGTGCACTTCTGGCCCTGACCCTGATCGCGACCGCTTGTGGCGGCGAGGGTGACACCAGCGACGACCCGGGCGACGAGTCCGGGGACACCGATTCGACCGACGACAAAGACGCCGCGGACGACGACGGCGACAGTGCAGACGGCGCGGACGGTGATGTGCTGGTCGTCGGTACCACGGAACGCCCGAGCACGATCGACCCGTCGGAGGTCTACGAGAAGTTCGCGTCCGACCTCCTCTTCAACACGACCGACCGCCTCGTCGAGCTCGAACCCGGCACCGGCGACGCCATCCCGGGTGTCGCGGAGAGCTGGGAGATCTCCGACGACGGGCTGACCTACACCTTCGCCCTGCGCGAGGGCGTGGTGTTCCAGGACGGCTCCGACCTCACCTCCGAGGATGTGAAGTGGTCGCTGGAGCGCTCGCTGAACATCAACCACCCGGACGGCGCCGCGTTCCTGATCGGCGCGATCGAATCGATCGAGACGCCGGACGACCTCACCGTCGTGGTGACGATCGATCAGCCGAACGTGACGTTCCTGTCGCGTCTGGCCTACACCGTCGGCACGATCCTGCCGAGCGACTCCGACGCCTACACGGCACCGGACAGCGCGTTGGAGGAGCCCTCCGCCGAGGAGGCGGGCGAGTTCATCCAGGGCGAGACCATCGTCGGCTCCGGGGCCTACCGGCTGACCTCCTACAGCCCGGACCAGGGCGCGACCCTGGAGGTCTGGGACGGCTACTGGGGTGAGGCTCCGCTGATCCCGACCGTGCGGATCCAGTTCTTCGAGAGCGCCGCGCAGATGACCAACGCGCTGCGTAACGGGGAGATCGACCTCAACATCAACGACCTCGGCCCGGCCGAGCGGACCGCGATGGAGGCCGAGGAGGGCATCGAGGTGCAGATCGGTGACGGTGGGCGCACGCGCTACATCGTCCTCGACGTCACCCAGGCGCCGTTCGACGACCCGGACGTCCGTCAGGCGATGGCGGTCAACATCGACCGTCAGCGGATCATCGACGAGGTGTTCGAAGGCGCTGGCCAGCCCCTGTTCTCCATGGTGCCCCCGGGGTACCCGGCGTCCAGGGACTACATCTCCGATCTCGACGTGACGCTCGATGAGCCGGTCGACATCGAGTTGTGGTACCCGCTGAACAAGTACGGCGACACCGAGGCGCAGGTGGCCGAGGTGATCGGTCGTTCCTTGAACGAGTCCGGACAGTTCAACGTCACCACGGAGTCGGCGGACTGGGCGGCGGAGTACGCAGGCAACCTGAACACGGGTGCCTACAAGGCGTACCTGCTCGGTTGGTACCCCGACTACATCGACCCCGACGACTACATCGAGCCCTTCTACCACTCCGAGAAGACCTTCCTGGGCTTCTACGGCAGTGACCAGATGGACGCCCTGATCGACGAGGAGCAGCAGGTCACCGACCTGGCTTCTCGCGAAGGCATCTTCGACGAGATCCAGCAACTGGCCGCCGAGGACATGCCTATCATCCCGCTCTACGAGGAGTCCGCGACCGCGTACTACGTGGACACCCTCACCGGCGTGGAGAGCAGCATCGACATCGCGATCCAGTCGCGGTGGAACCTCATCGGCAAGAGCTGACCTCGAGGTGAACGAGGACGGCCGGGCCTGCGTGCCCGGCCGTTCCCGTTCCCGGCCCGCATCCCTCCGCTGACGCACGTCCCGTGGGGGCTCGCCCCGCGGTGCTCTGGCTAGACTCACCACGCCCTGTCCGAACGGCTCAGCGAGGACACGCCGTGGTCGCGACCCGCGCGCGTTCGGGAAGCCTGCGTGCCTACGTCCTCGGACGCCTGGCCTTCGCTCCGGTCTTCCTGTTCCTGCTGCTCACACTGCTCTTCCTGCTCCTCCGGGTGATGCCCGGCGACCCGGTCGCGGCGGCCCTCGGTGACCGTGTCTCAGCCGAGCAGCTCGACGCGCGGCGCGAGGCGGCGGGGATCAACGACCCCATCCTGGTGCAGTACGGCCGCTACATGGGGGGCGTCCTGCAGGGCGACCTCGGTACGCCGGTCACCGACCCCCGCTCCGTCAGCCGGATCGTGATCGACCGGTTCCCGGCGACCTTCGAGCTGACGATGTTCGCCATGTTGCTCGCCGTCGGGATCGGGGTGCTGGCAGGCGCTGTCGGCGCCCGCTTCCGCGACGGGCCGCTCGACGTCGGCGGGCGGTTGTTCGCGATCCTGATCTACGCGGCACCCGTCTTCTGGCTGGGCATCCTCGCCCAGCTGCTGTTCGCCAACCGGTGGGGGTTGCTCCCGACCGGGAACCGCATGAGCGCGAGGATCTCCTACGAGGCCCCGACCGGTTTCTACCTGCTGGACGGGTTCCTGACGAGGGACTGGACGTTCCTCTGGACCGCCTTCCAACACCTGCTGATGCCCGGGCTGACCCTCGGCCTCGTGATCAGCGGGGTGTTCATCCGGATGGTCCGCGTGAACATGCTCCAGACCCTGCGCAGCGACTACGTCGAGGCGGCGCACGCCCGCGGTATCGGCGGCCGCCGCGTGCTCTTCCGTCACGCCTTCAAGAACGCACTCGTCCCGGTCGTCACCATCATGGGCTTGCAGTTCGCCCTGCTGCTCGGCGGGGCCATCCTGACGGAGACGACGTTCTCCTGGCCGGGACTCGGCACGGCCCTCGTCGGGTTCATCAACCGGCGTGACTACGTCGCCGTCCAGGGCATCGTGACGTTCTTCGCCATCATGGTCGTCTCGGTCAGCCTCCTGATCGACATCATCAACGGGCTGCTCGACCCACGAGTGAGGTACTGATGGGCGAGGCCAGCGCGCCGCCGACCGGCAACCTGTGGTACCGGATCGACCATGCCCTGCGTCCCTGGCGCCGGGCCAACCCGATGGCCCGCTGGCTGGTGATCATCGGACTGCTCATCACCGGGTTGTTCGCGTTCCTTGCGCTGTTCCCCAACCTCGTCGCTCCCTACGGCGAGTCGCAGTACCAGTACGTGGTCGGCGGCACGGAGGACCCCGAGGACCTCGACGTCCGCTGTGGGACCGAGGCCGAGTGCGAGCAGGTCCCCCGCCGCATCGAGCCGAGCAAAGGCTTCCCGTTCGGCACCACCGCCGCGCGGTTCGACGTGTTCTCCCGGGTCGTCCACGGCGCCCGGGTGGCCTTCTCGATCGTGCTGCTGTCGACGGCGCTCGCGATGGGGATCGGGGTTCCCCTGGGGCTCTTCTCCGGCTACCGGGGCGGGAAGCTCGACCGGGTCCTGGTCACGCTGATGGACGCGGTCTACGTCATACCGCCGCTGCTGCTCGCGATCATCGTGGCGTTCGTCCTGCAGGCCTACTTCGACCCGGGCCTGGCATCGGCGGCGGTGGCCGTCGGTGTCGTGTACGTCCCCCAGTACTACCGGGTGATCCGTAACCACACGCTGTCGGTGAAGGAGGAGCCGTTCGTCGAGGCGGCCCGCTCGATGGGGGCCAAGCCCCGGACCATCATCACCCGCTACGTGTTCTTCAACGTCGTGCAGAGCGTGCCGGTCATCTTCACCCTGAACGCCGCCGACGCGGTGCTGACGCTGGCTGGTCTGGGCTTCCTGGGCTACGGCGTGCCCTTCCCGCGCGCGGAGTGGGGCCTGGACGTCTCCCAGGCGTTGTCCGACGTGGTCTCCGGGTTCTGGTGGACCGCGTTCTTCCCGGGCCTGGCGACGATGCTCCTGGTCGCCGGCCTCACGCTCGTGGGCGAGGGCCTCAACGACATCGTCAACCCCCTGCTCCGGGTCCGTGGGTTCCGGGGCCGGGTGGCCAGGCGGGCCCTACCCGCGGCCAGCGGGGCAGCCGCATCCGAGCCGGGACCGGCTCCGAGCGAGGGCACGGACACCTCGACGCCAGGAGGGATCCGATGACCGCCGCGGCCCTGCCCCACCACGCGGCCGAGGACGGGACGGAGATCCCCCCGATCCTCGAGGTGCGTGAGCTCTCGGTCGCCTACGGCACCTACCGGGGCTCCCTCCAGGCCGTCGATCACGTGAGCTTCGATCTGTGGCCGGGCGAGAGCCTCGGCGTCGTCGGCGAGTCCGGGTGCGGCAAGTCGTCCATGGGCCGGGGGCTGCTGCAACTACTCCCGCCGGGGGCCGCCGTCGGAGGCAGCGTCAACCTCGATGGCGAGGAGCTCATCGGGGTCGACCGCCGCCGCCTCCGCAAGGCCCGCGGCGAAGACATCGCGCTCGTCTTCCAGGAGCCGATGACCCGGCTCGACCCGCTCATGCGCGTCTCCGACCACTTCGTCGAGGCGATCCGGGCACACCGTCCCCGGACCTCGAAGCAACAGGCGCGCCACCTCGCCCGCGAAGCCCTCGCGCAGATGGGGATCCCACCGACCCGGGTCGACAGTTACCCGCACGAGTTCTCCGGCGGCATGCGCCAGCGGATCATGCTGGCGCTGGGCATCGTGCTGAGCCCCAAGGTCATCATCGCGGACGAGCCGACCACGGCGCTCGATGTGATCGTGGAGGCGCAGATCCTCGACCTGCTCGACCGTATGCGCAGCGATGAGCAGGTCGGCCTGCTGCTCATCACCCACAACCTCGGCCTCGTCGCCGAGACCTGCGATCGCGTGGCGGTGATGTACGCGGGACGGATCGTCGAGATCGGGCCGGTGCCGGAGGTCTTCGCCCATCCCGAGCACCCTTACACCCAGGGACTGCTGCGCTCGGTGATCAGCGTCGACACGACCGAACTGTCCAGCATCGACGGCTCCCCGCCCGACCTGGTGACCCCCCCGCCGGCCTGTCGCTTCGCACCGCGGTGCCCGGCGCGCTTCGATGCCTGCGACGAGGTGGATCCGGTGCTCGCCTCGGTCGGCCCGAGCCACGAAGCGGCCTGCCTGCTGCACCCCGGTTCCGATGCCCTGGCCTCCACCCCCGTGGTGCGACCGAGCGCGGGAGGGGCCGCATGAGGCGCGACCGGACGAACGCCCCTGGAGTCCTCGACGACGTCGAGGTGGCACCGGGCGAGCCCCTCATCGAGGTGGAGGACCTCCACACCCACTTCGAGGTGGGCGGGGGGCTGTTCTCGTCCTCGCACGCCTCGGTGCGTGCGGTCGACGGGGTGTCCTTCGACATCCGGCGCGGGGAGATCTTCGGACTCGTCGGTGAGTCGGGCTCCGGCAAGACCACGCTGGGTCGCACCCTGCTGGGGCTCGCCCCCGCCACCTCCGGAGCGATCCGCTACCGGGGGCTGGACCTCGCCACGCTCACCGAGCCCGAGTTCCGGCCGCTCCGGCGCCGGCTGTCGATGGTCTTCCAGGACCCGAACGCCTCCCTGAACCCGGCGATGACGATCGTCCAGAGCGTCGGTCACCCCCTTCGGATCCACGGGCTCACCCACAACCGCGCGGAGACCCGCGAGCGGGTCATCGACATGCTCGAGCGGTGCGGTCTGGCCCCGGCCGAGCGGTTCCTGGACACCTACCCGGAGGATCTCTCCGGCGGCCAGAAGCAGCGGGTCGTGATCGCTCGGTCGCTGATCACCGAACCCGATTTCGTCGTCGCGGACGAGCCGGTCGCTGCGCTCGACATGTCGGTGCGGGCCAAGGTGCTCGAGCTCATGATGGACCTCAAGGACGACCTCGGGCTCACCTACCTCTACATCACCCACGACCTCGCCAGCGGCAAGTTCGTCTGCGACCGCATGGCCATCATGTACCTCGGCCAGATGGTGGAGTGGGGGGACGCGAGCCGGATCTACGACGATCCGCAGCATCCCTACACGCGGGCGCTGCTCGAGGCCGTCCCGTTGCCGGACCCCGCTCGTCGTGGACGCGACAAGCACCTACCCCACGGCGAGATCCCCGATGCACTCGAGCCGCCACGTGGCTGTCGGTTCCACCCGCGCTGCCCCGTCGCCTTCGAACCCTGCGGCTGGGAGGGACGCGACCTGGTCGACGCGATCGAGGACCGGTGGACCAAGGTCGACGAGGACACCTTCGAGCGGGAACTGTCGTTGGTCGGCGACCTGGCCGATGCCAAGGTGACGCGGGCGGAGGCCCGGTTCCCGGCGGCCGAGGCCGATGCCCTCCGGCGTTGGCTCGAGGAGATCGGGCCGGCCCTGCCCGCCAAGGTCTTCCGCGGGGTCGAGTCCGTGGAGCAGGACGGCCATGAGGTGGTGGTCCGGTTCGGGTACGGCCCGGAGCCGGCTCCCCAGGACATCGCGGGGCACACGGTCGCCTGCCACCTCCACGGGGTCGTCCCCCGCGAGGGTGGGATCCACGCGGGTCCGGTTCGTGGGTCGGGGTCGGAGACGGGCTCGGGGTCTGCCCGCGAACGGGGCGTGTAGCGCGTCCGGATGGCTGGGTCCACCGGGCCAGGCCGTCGGGCGGGTCCGCTGGGCCAGGCCGTCGGGCGGGTCCACCGGCTTCGGTGGAACACATCGACGCTCTGGACGTCGATCGGTTCCAACGAAGCCGCCAGGTGGGTCCAGATCGGGCCTGGCCGCCCGACCCCACCCGGCCGCGCGGCCAGGATCACCGCACTTGCCGGTGACCGTTGCGTATGCAACCATCTTGGCGATGCGTCGGGCCGCAGGGTCGCGCGCCCGCTCACACCACCGCCATCTCAGACTCAGGACATGCCATACCTGTCCCCTCCCGCCCCTACGGGGGGCGGGAGGGGACAGTAGGTATCGGGAACAGCAAAGAACAGCCGGGAACACCCCCAGAAACAGGCCGGAACAGCTTGCCAGGTGTTCCCAGGAACAGCCTCCCGGGAACAGTACGGGGGAACAGGGCCCATCCTCTCAGCGCAGCGATGTTGGCAGGAGCCGGCGACGGTGGCCGATCCGATCGCGGCGTCGTTCGTTCACAGCCCGTTGATCCTGGCCTGCTCGACCTCAAGTGCCAGGCAGGGCGTGCCGGTACAGTTCGTCGCCTCAGGCGCCGATGCCTAGCCCGAGTTTCCTGGCTATCGGCTGTGAGGCCGTCCTGGTGAGGGGTTGAGATCGGCTGGATCGTTGGGCTGACCTGCACGTTTGTCGGTCGAGGGTGCTTGGTTCTCGCGGTCGGATAGTGTATGACCTAAAGCATGGCGAGCATTCATGGCAAGCGGATCGGTGGGAAGACCTACTACTACCTGCGTGAGGTCGCGCGGGTGGACGGGAAACCCAAGGTCGTCTCCCAGCGGTATCTGGGTAAGGCGGACGACATCGTCGCGGCGATGGACGGCGCATCGACGTTGCCCGAGCGCACCAGC
Organism: Nitriliruptor sp.; assembly: GCF_040882075.1. Lineage (NCBI taxonomy): Bacteria > Bacillati > Actinomycetota > Nitriliruptoria > Nitriliruptorales > Nitriliruptoraceae > Nitriliruptor > Nitriliruptor sp. The sequence continues at coordinate 4,250 of NZ_JBBEBZ010000198.1, read as the reverse complement.
CACCGCCGGTTCGGGGATGTAGCGGCGGTGTGGGGGTTCTGTCAGCAACTTGGGGTGGCCGATACCGTCGACGAGGTGCTCGGCGCCCGCCGCTGCGATGCGGGGGCGTCGGTGGGCACCTACCTGGCGCTCGCGACCGTGAACCGGATCGTGGATCCCTGTTCGAAACGGGCGTTCGCCGAGTGGTGGGAGACCACGGCGGGCCCGAGGTTCGTACGGCCCCGGCTACCGGCCGGCGCGACCGATCATCGCCGGTTCTGGGACGCGATGGACACCCTGTCCGGCGAGCAGCTCGAAGAGATCGAACGGCGACTGTCGTTGGCCGCGGTCGAGCTGTTCGACCTCGACCTGTCCGGGCTGGTGTTGGACATGACCAACTTCGCCACGTTCATCGATACGGCCAACGACCGGGCCCCGATCGCGCAGCGCGGCAAGGCGAAGCAGAAACGTCATGACCTGCGCCTGGTCGGCCTCGCGCTGGTGGTCACCCACGACGGTGCCATCCCGATCGTCTCCCACCCCTATCCGGGCAACCGGCACGACTCGACCCAGTTCACCGGTCTGCTCGATCAGATCGTCGACCGCTGGGCAGCGCTCGGTGGCGATCCGGCCGAGCTGACCGTGACCTACGACTCCGGCCAGAACTCGACCGACAACCACACCCACATCGAACGGCTCGGACTCGGCTACGTCACCTCACTGCCGCCCTGCGACCATCCCCAACTGCTCGCCATCCCCGCCGACAAGTTCGAACCGGTCGACGAGGACCGGTTCGAGGGTGTGACCGCCCACGACACCACCGTGGACGCGCTCGGGGTCACCCGCCGGGCGATCATCACCCACTCCGCCAGCTTCCACCAACGTCAGGCCCGCGGGTTCGACCAGACCCTGGCCAAGGCCCGCCGGCAGCTGACCGAACTCCAGGCCCGTCTCGCACGCGGCCGCACCCGCAAGACCACCGCCGGCATCCAAACCGAGATCGACAAGATCCTCGCCCCCCGCTGGCTCGACCGCATCATCACCGTGCACCTGACCGGCGACACCCCCGCCACCCGCCGACTGACCTGGCGCACCGATGCCCGCGCCCGCACCCGCCTCGAGGACGAGATCTTCGGCAAACGGATCCTGTTCACCAACCGCAACAACTGGCCCGTGGTCGACGTCGTCGCGGCCTACCGCACCCAACCTGACGTCGAGAGCTCGTTCCGTCAGCTCAAAGACCCCCACGTGGTGTCGTTCTCCCCCATGCACCACTGGACCGAACAGAAGATCAAGGTCCACACCTTCTACTGCGTCCTCGCCCTCCAGATCGCCCACCTCATGCGCCGCGAGGCCCACCAGGCCGGCCTCAACCTGTCCGTCCGCGGACTCCTGGCCGAGCTAGCCGGCATCGAGGAGACCGTGCTCATCTACCCCTCAACCGGCGGCCGGCCCAAAGCCCGACACATGCTCACCGACATGACCCCCACCCAGCAGCGCCTCCACAACCTGTTCGATCTCGACCGCTACGCCCCCACCACTTAGGTCATACAGCAGACAGCACCCGAAACCCCACCTGACCTGCGACGATGCAGCACCAGCCACCGCTAGCCAGGAAACTCGGGCTAGGTAGGCGCAGGAGGAGCCGCTCCTCGGAATGACTCGACAGCCGTACCAGGGCGGTGTGTTGGCGGGCGGTGACGGGGTGATGACGCCCGAGGCTTCGGGCTTTCGGACCGAAGGTCCGACGGGCTTCGCCCCATGGCCGCTCAGCGCCCCACTGGGAACAGTTGCTGCTCCAATCCCCGGAAGTTCAACACCGGTTCACCCCGCGCATTAGGAGGCACCCCGTGATCGAAGTACTCAGCGTGCTACTGCTGATCGCGCTTGCCGCAGGCGCGCTCCTGCTGGTCAAGCAGCGGCAGGACGCCTCCGGCACCAGCCAGGAACAGCGTGCCGAGCTCCGTGACGCCAAGCGGGGGCTACGCCAAGTTCAGGCCGAGTACACGACGGCAATCAAAGTGGCCGAACGGGACATCAAGAAGGCCTCGAAGTCCTACCAGCGCCAGATCGATGTGGCTCAGAAGCAGCTCAAGGCACTGCAGGACCCGCGAGGGAAGAAGCTCGCGGCGTTCCAGAAGCACACGCTGTACGAACACGCCATTGTTACCCCCAACGGCGAGTCGAACCTTGAAGGAGTGAGGGCCGAAGTCGACACGGCTGGAAACCTCACCACCAAGTCACGGTCGACACTGACCCGGATGGCGGCGGGCGGCGTGCTGCTCGGAGGACTCGGGTCGATCCTGTCGATGGGGTTGAAGAAGACGAAAGAGATCGACAAGCGCGAGCTGTATCTGCTCGTCGATGCCCCGAGCGCGCCCTCGGTCGTTCAGTGCCCACCCGATGACGGCCTCAAGGCCCGGGAGTTTGCTGCGAAGGTCAACGCGGCCGCGAGCGTGGAAGCTGCCTACCGCCAGCGACTGCCCGCGCTGCTCGACCAGGGCCAGCAGCAGCTACAGGCGGCGAAGGACGCGACTGGGCCCGTGGAATCAGCACAGACGGACCTCGCTAGAGCCACCAACGATCCTGACGCGCTCGCCGCCATCGAGAGGGCGCAGGGACAGCTGGTGACCATCGAAGAGTTCCTGACAAGCGGCGAGCAGCCGGCGCTCCCGACCTCGCCCGGTGCCGCCCCGGTGCGACCAGCCCCACCGACAAGCCCCCCTCCTGAGTGACGCCCGCTGAGCGTTTCCCGCGCAGCAGCCTCGATCGCCGCGGCACGGACGTTGAGCGTCTCCTCGGACAGCGCGAGCCCCGGGTCGTGCATCGACCCTTCACGTCAGACCGCGGAGAAACCATGAGACTCATCACGATCACCTGCCTCTCAGCCGTACTGGGCATGCAGTTGGCCTGCAGCCCCACAGCCGAGCCTGCGCCTTCACCGGTCGAGGAGGCGTCCTCGGACGAATCGGCTGGCCTGCAGACGGAGGACGAGGCAGAGGCTGAACCGGAGGATCTCGACAGCCTCGAGGACCTCGAGGACCTCGAGGACCTGAGCGACGTCGAGGTCGACCGCAACATCCTCAGCGTCGACATCACCATCCCCGCCAGCTTCTTCGAAGGCCAAGATCCACAAGACATCGTCGACGCCGCGGAGCAACAAGGCATCCGCGAGGTCACCGTCAACCCCGACGGCTCTGTCTCATATCGCATGTCGCGAGCCCAGCACCGCGAGTTGCTGGTGGAACTCCGTGACTCGATCACCGAGAACCTGGACGAGATGGTCGCCGAGTTCAACTCCGTACAAGCGATCAGCCACAACGACGACCTCACCGAGTTCGACCTCATCGTTGACCGACCGGCCTACGAGGACAGTTTCGACTCCTTCGCCATCTTCGGCGTCGCCGTCAGCGCCGGGTACTACCAGCTCTTCTCAGGCACCGACGCCGACTCGTATCGGGCCGTCGTGAACACAGTCGACGTCGACACCGACGAGACCTTTGCAACCTTCGTCGCTCCCGACGACTGGGAGGAGTAGACGCCCGCTGGCGGAGGTTCAACGACGCAAACGCCCACAGAAGAGTCAGTCATCGCGTCAGGCCCTGGCGTTCTTGGATCCCACTTCGAAGAGCTTGCCCTGGACCGTCTTTCCGGAAATATGAGAAGGACCACAGGAGTCCAGGAGCTGCAACGCGACAGCTTCGTCTGGATGCTCATATTCGTCCAAGTAGCGTGAGAACCTCCTGCCCTCGGGATAGCCGGCCCCGTCGGCGTACACCAGCACCACGAACTTGGAGAGTTCCGGGACCCAGGGACGTTGGTGTAGCGCGTCGATGCAGCGTTGGAACTCACCAAGGTTCTTCCGTCCGGGACCGCCCTTGTAACCACGCGACTTGCTGTCGTAGGGGCCGACCCGGATTCGACGGTCGTAGAACTTGAACTCGATGAACGCACGTTGGACGGCTCGCTCGAGCACCAAGTCGATCCGGCCGGCCTCGACGAACTGTCTGACATCGGGGTGCTGTGTGGCGACGGCGCGGCAGAAGAAGAAGCGGAACACGGACTCGTTCCACCGGTCCAAGGGCATCGATGCGAGGTCTTCGAGAAGCAGATCCATCGATGCCCGAAAAGCCGGCTGCACCACCTCGATCATCGGTCGCCACCCCGCTGCCTGACCACCCGCTCAACGGAGCCGATGTTGCACGACGCCGGAAATCGGGGTCTTCTGACGCTGCCGTGGGTGGGGCGGTAGCGGATACGGGTGCGCACGC
>NZ_JBBEBZ010000197.1:0-1927 GCF_040882075.1 Nitriliruptor sp. | reverse complement strand
ACAAGGCCCGGATGACCTACTCGGGCTCACCGTTTCGTGAACGTGATCCGGTCGGTGACCAGTGGTGTGAACGGCACCCCGTCGCCGCGGCGGAACTCGACCGCGAGGGTGTGCTCCCCACGGGTGGTCTCGACCGGGAAGGTGACTTCAGTGCATGGGTCATCGACGGGGCACGGCTGGGTCGGCGCCGGGGTGATCGTCTCACCGTCGAGGGCGACCGCGAGTTGGCCAGCCTCCTCGGGATCGGCGGGGACCTGTTCGGCTGGCGGGCTGCTGGTTGCGAGGCTGCCTCCGGTGACGGCGACGGTCACCTCGATCATGCGGTCGGCGACCGTGTCTCCGTCGACCGGCGAGAGGATCGCGATCTCGATGTCGTCGGCGAGCGGTAGGAAGTCGGGGGGTGCCAGGCGACGGTGATGGGGCCTTGGAGGGCGATGGCACCGATCGCGGCGCTCGCGACCGCGCCGTAGGTCGCGGGCTCGGTGAACGCCAGACGGAGCGGCGTGAGCGCGGCGAGGATCAGTGCGACGAGCGCGACGACGCCGATCGGGAACGCCCATCCGACCCAGTCCGAGAGCAGCTCACCACCGAGTGGGGCGAGGCTCGAGACGATCGCGACGCCGGCCAGTGGGAGTACCAGGTCGTCAGGTTGCGACATCTGCACCCGGCCGATGAGCACGAGGCCGAAGACGATGACCATCCCCAGGGAGGAGACCACGAGGAGCGCCTGCCACGTCGCGCCTTCGCCGGCGTGGGCGAGCATGAGCGGCTGGACCGCGGCGATGGCGAGCACGCTCGCGCTTGCGTGCCGCGATGCCCGGCCGGAGGTTGTCCGGTCGGATCCTGGTCGGGCGTCTCGGTCGGGGGTCTCGCTCGTGCCGCGAGGGCCCGGCCCCGTCAAGAGGAGCCGGCCGGTACCGAAGAGCGCGGCCAGCCCGGCGCCGAAGGCTGCGGCGATCAGGGACCGGGCGAGGTGGGCGGGGAGGGAGGTTGGCAGGATCGGCGCTGTCAGGGCATCGAACCGAAGTGCGACCCAGACGATTAGTGGCACGCCCGCTGACCCTCCGATGAGGCGAGGGGCGAGACCCGGCCGTCGTCGGATGAGGTGAGCCGACGCCGCGATCGCCAGTGCGACCCCGGGTAGGAAGACCGTCGCTGGGTCGACTTGGACGCCGCTCGGCAGCCCGACCGAGGACGCGACGCCGACGACGGCCGCGGCGACCGCGCCCACCGCAGCGATCACGGCCGTCGCGCCGGTCCGCCGCCAGACCAGCGCGATACCGAGCGCCGCGACGGCCAGGAACACGAGGGCCGGCAAGAGCGGGATGCTCGATGGCAGCCACTCGAGACGTCCCGACACCGTGACGGGTTCGTCGTCGACTTCGATCTGGAACGACCAGTCCGTCACCTCTTGAGGGGTGGACGCGGCAGGGTCGATCTGTCGCGGGAGCGCGGGAGACATCCAGTGGATGCGGTGGTCGTGCCAGGCGTAGGTCCCGTCGGTCGCGACCTGTTCCCACCGGGGCGGCGCCTCTGCGCTGGCTCCGGGCGGGACCGTGGTGTCCTGTGCGCCGTAGCGCGCATCGTTGAGCCAACGGGCAGGTGAGGCGGCGTTGCGTTCCACGGTGCCGTCGGGCAGGAACCGCAGGTACGGCTCGTCGTCGTAGCCTTCCACGGTGACCGTCGTCCCGGTTCCGGCGGAGAGGACCAGGAACGCGTCTCCGCCGAGCACCTCGACGTCCACGTCGGCCGGGTTCGGCTCCACCGACTCGATCGTCGAGCGGTAGTTGGTCGGACCTGCAGGGTCAGCCAGCGCCGGGGCAGCTCCGACCAGCAGGAGCAGTAGGGTCAAGGGCAGCAGGGTCAGCCGCCTCAGCATCGTCATGCGGACGGCTCCTTGCGACGCGGGGTGAACAGCAGGGCGGCC
>NZ_JBBEBZ010000196.1:0-1975 GCF_040882075.1 Nitriliruptor sp. | reverse complement strand
TCCTCCGGCTGTGGGCCGTCCGGCAGGCGTGCCGCGACCAGGCAGGCGGCGGCGACGGCCTCGCTGACCTCCGGGCACTCGAGGTAGCCGTCGGTGTCGACCTGGGCGAGCGCGTCGCGGAGGGCGTCGAGGAACGCGTCGTCGTCCGCCTCCTCGAGGTCGCCGAGCAGATCGAGCGCGTCGTCGTTGTCGAACGGTGCGGCACCCCAGGTCCCCACGGTCCCTCCACGAACGGCGGTGGGTGGGAGGCTACGCGGGCCCCACGACGCCTGGAGTGGTTCCGGTGAACGCCCACGCGTCGGGCGGGCCGCGGTCACCGTTGACCCACGGTCCGTGGAGCGACGGGAGCAGCATCGGGACGGTGTCCGGGTCGAGCGCGCGGCGTCCGACGAGCGAACCGCGACCGGGCCGCCGCACCCCCGTCCGCTCGAGGTAGGTCCCGAGCGGGACGGTCGATGGCCCGTCGGCGGCGAAGACGACGTGACCCGAGGTGGCCGACGAGCGCAGGCGGTCGAGGGCGACGACCAGGGCGACGACGTCCTCCGACCGGATCGGGGCCACCGGTCGCGCTCGTTCCTTCTCGGCCAGCCCCGCGGTGCCGAACGCGTCCCGGATCGCCGGCGTGTCGATCACCGAGGTCCGGACCACGACGGTCGGGACCGGAGCATCGGCCAGGATGCGCTCGACCTCGCCGTGGGCCGCCCGCAGCGGGTCGGGTGCCGTGGGGTCCGCCCCCGGGATCGACAGCGCGACGATCCTCCGCACCTCCGCTCCTGCGGCGGCCCGTGCCAGCACCGCGGCCTCGGTGACGAGGACGTCGGGGGACGGGGCGAGGACGCCGCGACCGACGTGGACCACGGTGTGCACCTGCGCCATCGAGGACTCGAGGTGGCCCTCGTCGTCGGCGTCACCGCCCGCGACGATGGCGCCCCCGGCGCGGAGGCTCGCGGCGTCGCCCGACGTGTGGGCTCGGACCTCGCCGCCCTCCTCGAGCAGCGCGGCAGCGATGCGTCGGGCGAGCGGCCGGTGGGCCCCGGTGATCAGGACCGGCATCAGGCGTCCTCGTCCGAGCTGCCGGTGACGGGCTGATGGGGGCCTCCGGGACGGTCGTTGCGGTCCGCGACGAGCCCCGCCAGGATCGACAGCGCGATCTCCGCCGGTTCCCGCGAGCCGATGTCCAGGCCGATGGGGCGGTGCACCGTCGCGATGAGGTCCTCGTCGACCCCCTCGGCTGCCAGCGCCGGACCGTGCGGCCCGGTGTGACGAGGTGAGCCGATGATCCCGATCCACCGGGGTCGACCGTGCACGAGCGGGGCCATCACCGGACCGATGTCCTCGCGGTGGTGGTCGGTCACGACGACGTCGGCGTCGGCGTCGAGTGCGATCGTGGTCGGGTCGTGAGCGACCTCGTCCGCGACCGACCGCAGCGCGTCGGACAGCCGCTGCTGGTCGGGTTCGAGGAGGACGGTGCGGTACCCGAGCTCACGTCCCCACCGCAGGAGGATCTCGGCGAGGGGGCCGGCGTAGACGGCGATCAGCCGTCCCGCGCTCAGCGCCGGCCCCCGGTCGAGGTGGGCAGCGGGCCGTAGCGGACGGCGCGTGCGATCAGCCGGTCAGGATCGTCGTCGAGCTCGGCCAGGGTCGCGATGACCTCGGTCCGGAGCGCGGTGGCGGCGGTGACGGGATCGAAGGTGGTCGGGCCGGGGATCGTCCGGTCGCAGATGCCGAGCCGACGGAGCTGCGACGCGGTCGGCGCGAGGTGCCCGGCGACCTCCTCGGCGCGTGTCGGGTCGCGGTGGAGGATCGCCGCGGCTCCCTCGGGGGCGATGACCTCGAAGACGGCGTCGTCCTGCATGAGCAGGCGGTCGGTCGCGGCGATGGCCAAGGCCCCACCCGAACCGCCCTCGCCGGTGACGACGGCGATCGTCGGAGCCGTGACCGCGAGGGTCGCCACGAAGGTCTCGGCGATGGCGGT
>NZ_JBBEBZ010000195.1:0-12475 GCF_040882075.1 Nitriliruptor sp. | reverse complement strand
CCCCCCCCCCCCCCCCCCCTCGTCCGGGGCCAGGCGACCCCTGGACCTCAGACGGTCCAGGGGGCGAGCGCAGACGCGTCGCCGCCGAGCGCGTCGACGATGCGTGCGGCGTTGGTGGCGAGCATCCCGACGTAGCTGTGCTCCGGATCCCCCGGGGCGCCCGGCAGGGTGTCGTCGGCGAGGTCGCCCACGTAGCTCGCACCCGTCTCGTCGGCGATCGCGCTGGTCACGGAGTTGGCGAACTCCTCGGCCCCGAAGACGGCCGGGACGTCCTCGGCGCGGATCTGGTCGATGATGGCGCGCACGTCGCTGGCGGAGGGCTCGGCGTGGCCCGAGGGCTGGACCGCGGCGACGACCTCCAGCCCGTACTCGCGCCCGAAGTAGGTCCAGGCGTCGTGGTAGACGACGAGCTTGCGGCGGTCATCAGCGAGGGTGTCGACCGCGGCTCGGACCGCGGCGTCGAGCTCCTCGAGCTCCTCGACGTAGGTGGCGGCACGCTCCGCGTAGCCGTCGGCCCCCTCGGGATCGAGGTCGGTGAGCGCCGCGGCGATGACGCGGACGTAGGCCACGACGTTCGGGACGCTGGTCCACACGTGTGGGTTCGCACCCACAGATCCCTGCTCTCCGTGGGTGTGGGGCTGGCCGTCGTCGTGGCTGTGCCACTGCTCGTCCGACAGCGCGTCAGCGTCGAGCGCCTCGTCGCCGAGCAGCACGACCGGGGCCCCCGCGGGCAGGTTCGCCTCGGCGAGCGCGACCGCGGCGGGGTTCAGATCGAGGCCGTTGTCGATGAACGCGTCCGCCTCGCTCAGCGGCGCCACGTCGCTCGGGCGCGGTTCGTAGTTGTGCGAGTCCATCCCGGCGGGCACCAACGCGTGCACCTCGCCGCGGTCACCGAGGACCTGGGCGACGACGTCGGCGATGGGCGCCACGGTGGACACGATGCGCAGGTCCGGGCCCTCGGAGGCCTCGGCGGCGTCGACGTCCGTCGATCCGCCGTCCGGTGCCTCGGCCGTCGGCTCGTCGTCCGGGGCGGCCTGATCCGGACCGTCCTGCGCGGTCCCGCACGCGGCCAGCACCACAGCGACCGCAGCGAGAGCGGCGGTGGAACGGGACGGGTGGGACCTCACGGCACTCCTGCGAACGGTTCGCAAGAGGTTAGGGGCTCGGTGCTCGTGGCGCCAGCGCCCCACCCGCCGACCGGGCCCGTCGCACCTCGCCACGACCTTGGAGGGCCGTGGCCACGAGGGTCACGGCGAACAGGGCGCTGGCGGCCAGCACGATCGACGCGCCGCTCGGGACGTCGAGGTGGAACGAGGCGTACAGCCCGATGGCGCCGGAGGCCAGCCCCACCAACGTCGAGGTGATGAGCATCACCGGGAACGAGTCGGTCACGAGCCGGGCCAACGATGCCGGGATGACCACGGCGGCTGCCACGAGCAGCACCCCGAGCACGCGCACCGAGGCGATCACGACCCCCGCGGTCAGGAGGGTGATCGCCACCTCGATGACGTCGGCCCGCACCCCGGACGTGGCCGCGGCGTCGGGGTCGAAGGTGACCGCCAACAGCGGCTTGTAGGCGGTGAAGAGCACGGCCGCGAGGACCACCGCAGCGCCGACGGCGAGCCAGAGGTCCGTGGCCGTGACGCCGAGCACGTTGCCGAACAGGATGGCCTCGGTGTTCACGCCGGGGGTCCGGGTCACGCTGACGGCGACGATGCCGATCGCGAACATGGCGGTGGTCACCACCCCGATGGCGGCATCCGCGTGCAGACCCCGGCGCCGGGCGACCCGGTCGATCAGCAGCGCGCTGACGAGCGTCGCCACGACCGCTCCCGGGTAGATCCCGTACCCGAGCGCGGCGCCGACGGCCACGCCACCGAGCACGCTATGGGCCAGGCCGTGGCCGATGTAGCTCATGCGGCGCAGGACCACGAAGGTGCTGAGCGCGCCGCAGGTCGCACCGACGAGCAGCGCGGCGAGCAGGGCGCGGGTGAAGAACGCGTAGGCGAGCGGTTCGGTGAGCAGGCTCACGCCACGCCGCCGGGCTCGGCGACTTGGTCGGCCCGTCGCGGTCCGAGGACGGGGTGCTCGTCGGTGACCACGACCTGGTCCCCGTCGCGGATGATGCGCATCCGGGCGCCGTAGGTCCGCTCGACCAGCTCCTCGGTCAGCACCTCGTGCGGTGGTCCGTCGGCGACGATCGTCCCGTCGAGCAGCGCGATCCGTGGCAGCTGCGCGGCGACCCAGTTGAGGTCGTGGGTGGTGATCAGCACCGTCATCCCGTCGTGCCACAGCTCGGCGATGAGGTGGAGGATGTCGTGGCGGGTGGCGAGGTCGACGCCGCTGGTGGGCTCGTCGAGCAGCAGGACCTCGCAGCGACGGAGCATCGCGCGGGCCAGGAACATCCGTTGGCGCTGGCCGCCGGACAGCTCGCGGATGTGGCGGTCGCCGGTCCCCGCCAGCCCGAGGCGTTCGAGCAGCTCGTCGGCGCGCCGGCGTTCGGCCCGCGAGAACCAGGGGACCCGGGCCGAGGACGCGGCGATCCCGAGCAGGACCGCGTGGCGGACCTGGATGGGGAAGTCCCAGTCCACGCCCCCGAGCTGCGGGACGAGGCCGACGTGGGGCGATCCACGTCGCCCGACGTCCTGGCCGAGCACCTGGACCCGACCGGCGTGCAGCGTCGCGGCCCCCGTCAGGGTGCGGACGAGGGTGGTCTTGCCCGCCCCGGAGGGGCCGACGAGACCGACGAGGGCGCCCCGCGGGATCGACCACGTCAGGTCACGCAGGACCGTGGCACCGTCGTACCCGGTGCTCACGGCCTCGAAGCTCACGCCCGCGTCGGGGCTGGCGAGCACGGTCCACTCCTGCGTCGGGTTCGCAACAAGGTCGAGGGTACGCCGTCCCGGCCGCGGTTACCCTGGGAGGACCAGCGTGCGTTCCAGGGAGTCGCCGTGAGCCACCAGCCGAGCGAAGCGGTCGAGATGTACCTGCGCACCGTCCTCGAGCTCGAGGAGGAGGGCGTCCCGCCGTTGCGGGCCCGGCTCGCCGAGCGCCTCGGACTGTCGGCGCCCGCGGTCTCCGAGGGGGTCGCGAAGCTCGAACAGAGCGGCATGGCCGTCCTCGGTGGCGACCGTGTCGTGTCGCTGACCTCCGAGGGCCGCACCCGGGCCGAGCACGTCATGCGCAAGCACCGCCTGGCCGAGCGGCTGCTGGTCGACGTCCTCGGGCTCGAGCACGAGCACGTCCACGAGGAGGCGTGTCGCTGGGAGCACGTCATCTCCGACCGGGTCGAGGCCAAGCTGACCGAGTTCCTCGGCAACCCGACGACCTCGCCGTACGGCAACCCGATCCCCGGCGCGGCCCGGGACGGGTCCGAACCGGTCAGCCTCGCCGACGCCAACGAGGGACGGGTCACGATCAGCTACTTCTCCGAGCACCTGCAGGGTGACCACGACGTCATCCAGGAGCTCGAGCGTCGCCGGATGTGGTCCGGCACCACCGTCGAGCTCGCCCGCGGCGCGGACGTGGTCGAGCTGCGTCGCGACGGCGAGGTCGTGGTGCTCGACGAGGGTGACGCCAAGCTCGTCTTCGTCACACCCGCCTGATCTGGGGGCTCCCACCCCGGCCCATCGGACATCGGACCGGCGAGGTGGGGGCCGGCAGGACCCGCCGAGTTCCCCCGCTGCGCGCGCGGAGCACCTACACATCAGGTGACGCGAGCAGCAGTCGCGTGGACGCGACCAGGGAGCGACAACATGCTGAGCATCATCGGGTTCATCATCATCGGCATCATCGCCGGCTACCTCGGGCGCCTGCTCATGCCGGGCGAACAGAAGATGGGCTTCGTCGGGACCGCGCTGCTCGGGATGGTCGGCTCGCTCATCGGCGGCACGCTCGGCACGCTGCTGTTCGGGGACGACGGTTTCGGCCTCTCCGCGGCCGGGATCATCGGGTCCATCATCGGTGTCCTGATCGTCCTGTTCGTGCTCGAACGCACCGGCAAGGTGTGACGCAGGTCACCTGCAGGGGTCGCTAGCCTCCGCGGCTCCTCCGGACCGATCGGGTCAGCACGTGCCATCGACGACGGGGCCTCTGGCCGCGCCGCCGCACCGCCGCCTCGCCGAGCAGCTCCTCGCGTGGAGCGAGCGGACGCGTCGGGATCTGCCGTGGCGTCGCACCCGCGACCCCTGGGCGATCCTGGTCAGTGAGCTGATGCTGCAGCAGACGCAGGTCGCCCGCGTCGAACCGCGCTACCGCGCCTTCCTCGACCGGTTCCCGGACCCGGCCTCCTGCGCCGACGCGGCACCCGCCGAGGTCGTCCGGGCGTGGGCGGGGCTCGGCTACAACCGGCGCGCGATCAGCCTCCACCGGACCGCGACGCTCCTCGTCGAGCGCCACGGGGGTCGGCTGCCCGACGATCTCGATGCGCTGCTCGCCCTCCCCGGCATCGGGCCCTACACCGCTCGGGCCGTGCTGACGTTCGCCTTCGAGCGTGACAACGGGGTCGTGGACACCAACGCGGCCCGTGTCATCGCCCGGGCCGTGGCCGGCGAGCGGCTCACCGTCCGCGAGGTGCAGGATCACGCCGACGAGCTGGTCCCGCTCGGACGTGGGTGGGAGTGGAACCAGGCGATCCTCGACCTCGGCGCGACCGTCTGCGTCAAGCGTTCCCCCCGCTGTGACCGCTGCCCCGTGGCGGACCGTTGCCGTTGGGCCCGGAGCGGGTGGCCGGACCCCGACCCCGCGGACGGCAGCGCGGGCACCTCGGGGACCCAGTCCCGGTTCGACGGCTCCGACCGCCAGGGCCGGGGCCGTCTGGTGCAGGCGCTCCGCACCGGACCTCTCGAGCTCGAACGCCTCGCGGACGCCGCCGGCTGGCCCGAGGACCCCGACCGTGCTCGCCGCGTCGCCGACGGCCTGGTCGGGGACGGGCTGGCCGAGTACGCCGACGGGCAGCTCCTGCTCCCGGCCTGACCCTCCGTCTCAGCAGACCTCCTCGGGCCCACAGTCGTGCTCGTCGGGCTCGAGCTGGACCGTCGTCCGCACGATGCCGTGATGCTCGGTGAGGGTGCGCTCGACGGCGTGGAGGACCGCGTGGGGGTCGGCGGCCGGTCGGAGCTGCATGTGGACCGAGGCGACGTCGAGGCCCGAGGTGAGCGTCCACGCGTGCAGGTCGTGCACGCCCGCGACACCGTCGAGGTCGGCGAGTTCGTCGCTGACCGCCACGAGGTCGAGCCCCTCGGGCGCCGCCTGGACCAGGACGCGCAGGGCCCGGTACCCGAGCCGGAGCGCGCGCGGCAGCACCCACGCCGCGACGGCCAACGCGACGACCGTGTCGGCACCGGTCCACCCGGTCACCAGGATGACGACGGCCGCGACGATGACGCCGACCGAACCGACCGCGTCGGCGAGCACCTCGAGCCTGGCCCCCTCGAGGTTGATGCTCTCCTCGGCGCCGTCCCGCAGCAACGCCGCCGTGACGAGGTTGACGACCAACCCGAGCGTGGCGACCACCAGCAGCGGGACGGGTTCGAGGTCCGGCGGTGCCCCGAGGCGCCGGAAGGCCTCGAACACGACGAACCCGGCGATGCCGAGCAGCAGCAGGCTGTTGCCGAGCGCGGCCAGGATCTCGAGCCGGTGCCAGCCGTAGGTCAGCGCGGTCGAAGCGCGGCCGGTCGCGGCGATCCTGATCGCGGCCAGCGCCATCACCAGCCCGGCGAGGTCCGTGGCGAGGTGGCCCGCGTCCGACAGCAGCGCCAGCGAGCCGGTCAGCAACGCCACCACCAGCTCGACCACGAAGGTGACCGCGACGAGCCCGACCGCGATGGTCAGCCGCCCCACGTGGCGGGCGCCGGCCGAGACGGTCGCGTGATCGTGCATCGGACCTCCGGAAACCCCGTGGCGACGGGTGGGGCGGCGGCGACGGTACGTCGGAGCCGTCGGAGAGGCACCCGCGGGACGGCCCTCGGAACGGCTCCCGGTCCGCGTCCCGACGACGCGTGCCGTCGAGGCCGCCGTGGTGTGTCCCCAGGCTGGGCGTCGGCAGCGGGGCGGCGTCACGGACCGTGGCTAGCCTCGCTGCGGGCCGGACAGTTCGTTCGTCCGGCCGGTGAGCCGAGGGAGCTGTGTGCGCGTCGAGGATGTGGTCGCCGACGCGCTGACGTCCCTCGGCGGTGCCGCGTCCGTCCCGCAGCTGGTGAAGGTGGCCAAGCAGCGTGGCGGGCCGCGCGTCTCGCGCAGCGCGGTCGAGCGGGCGCTCCAGGGCGACCCGCGGTTCCTGCTCGACGACACCGACCGGGGTCGCCCGCGGTGGGAGCTCGGGGAGCCACCGGCTGCGCCGACGACGCCGACCGGCGAGGGGACCCGCGCGGCGCTCGACGAGCTGGCGCTGCGCGACTGGCAGGTCGAGGCGTTCGCCGCCTGGTCGGCTGCGGGGTGCCGCGGCGTGGTCGAGGCGGTCACGGGGACGGGCAAGACGCGTCTGGCGGTCGCGGTGCTGCGCAGCGTGGTCGACCGGGGTGGGCGTGGGCTCGTGATCGTGCCGACGATCGACCTGCTCGAGCAGTGGATCGCGGAGCTGCGCGCCGCGCTCCCCGGGCACCACCTCGGCCGCCTCGGCGGCGGGCACGACGACGACCTGTTCCGCTGCGAGGTCCTCGTGGCCACCCCGCACTCGGCATCGGCCGTGCCGGTCGACCTGCCGCCCGGCACCACCGGGGTGCTGATCGCCGACGAGGCCCACCGCTACGGGGCCCCGACGTGGGGCGCGGCCCTCCGCGACGAGTTCACGCTGCGCCTGGCGCTGACGGCCACCTACGAGCGCACCGACGAGGGTGTCGAGGACGTGCTCCGGCCCTACTTCGGCGAGGTCGTGACGCGCTACGGCTTCGCTCGGGCCGTCGCCGAGGGCACGGTGGCGCCGTTCCGCCTCGGCCTCGTCGCCGTGCCGCTCACCGGAGAGGAGCGCGAGCGGCACGATCGCGCCGACACCCGCGTCCGCCAACTCCACCGCGAGCTCGTCGGTGTCCACGGGATGTCCCGGGATCCACGCCGACGGTTCGAGGCGGTGACCGCGATCGTCGGCGAGGCGGAGCGCACCGGCCGGGATGGGCCGTCACCTCGAGATCGGGGTGCCCAGCCGTTGGTGGCGGCGTGTCGCGAGTACCTGGTCCGCGTCCGCGAACGCCGCGACGTGGCCGCGCAGGCGACCGGCAAGCTCGACGTCTGTGCTGCCGTGGCACCCCAGCTGGCCGGCCGGCGGAGCCTGGTGTTCACCGACACCGTCGACCAGGCCGAGCTGGCCGCGAAGGTCCTCGCCCGCGCGGGCCGCGAGGTCCGGACCGTCCACGGTGACCTCACCTCCGACGAGCGCCGCATCCGGCTGACCCTGTTCCGGCGCGGAGACGTCGAGGTGGTGGTCGCCCCCCGCGTGCTCGACGAGGGCGTCGACGTGCCGGACGCGGACGTGGCGGTCGTGCTCGCCACGTTCCGCACCCGTCGCCAGCTGGTCCAGCGGCTCGGCCGGGTGCTGCGGGTCAAGTCCGACGGTCGCGAGGCCCGGCTGCTGCTCGCCCACGCCGTCGGCACCGCCGAGGACCCGGACCGGGGAGGGCACGCCGATTTCCTCGACGACGTCCGTGACGTCGCGCGCGAGGTGGTCCGCCTCGACGTGGGCGCCGACCCCGCCGCGGTGGCCAGCTTCCTGCGCCGCTCACGTCCGTTGGGCGGCTGACGACACGCAGGTGTGACGTCAGCCACCCGGCCGCTCGTCCGCCCGCGACGGGCGACGAGCGCTAGCCTGCGCGGCGTCCGCGCGTGCGTCGGCGACGACGTGCGACCTCCGTCCAGCGATGGGCGGCCGGACGCAACGACGCCGAGCCGGACCGGCCGACGGCGCGTCACCGGAGGTGCAGCGGTGGATCTGGCGCGAGACGAGGAGCTGCGTTCGGTCCTCGTCGTGCTCGCGCCCGGATCGGTCCTCCGCGAGGGCATCGAGCGCATCATCCGCGCCGGCCGTGGCGCGCTGATGGTCATCGGGTGGACGCCCGAGGTGGAACCGCTCGTCTCCGGCGGGTTCGTCATCGACATCTCCGCCACCAGCCAGCGCATCGCCGAGCTCGCCAAGATGGACGGCGCGCTGATACTCGACAGCCAGGGCGAGCGGATCTTGCGGGCCAACGTCCACCTCGTGCCCGACCACCGCATCGAGACCACCGAGACCGGCACGCGCCACCGCTCGGCCGAGCGCACCGCCCGGCAGACCGGGGCTCCCGTCATCACCGTGTCCGAGTCGATGGGGATGGTCACGCTGTACCTCGGCGACCGCAAGCACGTGGTCGAGGAGGTCTCGGCTTTGCTCGTCCGCGCGAACCAGGCCCTGTCGACGCTCGAGCGCTACCGCGCCCGCCTCGACGAGGTCTCCGCCACGCTGTCGGCCCGCGAGGTCGAGGACGCCGTCACCGTGCGCGACGCGGTCCTGTGCCTCCAGCGGGCCGAGATGATGCGCCGCATCGCCCACGAGGTCGAGGATCACGTCGTCGAGCTCGGGACCGAGGGCCGGCTGATCCGCCTCCAGCTCGACGAGCTGGTCGCGTCCGTGGCCGACGATCGTCAGCTGCTCGTGCGCGACTACCTCGCCGACCGACGTCGTAAGCTGTCGCGGGTGCTCGACGACATCGCGCGCCTCTCGACCGACGAGCTGCTCGACACCGGCCGGGTCGCCGAGTGCCTGTCGCTCGACCCGGACGCGCAGGACCGCGGCGTCACCCCGCGTGGCTACCGGCTCCTGTCGCGGATCCCGCGCCTGCCCGCCGCCGTGATCGAGCGGCTCGTGGAACGGTTCGGGTCGCTGCCGAAGGCCATGGAGGCCACCCTCGACGAGCTCGGCGAGGTCGAGGGTGTCGGCGGCGCGCGGGCGCGGTCCATCCAGGAGGGGCTGCGGCGGCTGGCCGAGGCGTCCCTGCTCGAGCGCTACGTCTGACGCCCGCGGTCGGGTGTCCGCTCGACCGCTCGCGTTCCGGTCCGCGACGAAAACCGCCCGTGACCTGCGGTTCCGCAGCGAGTTCGCCGTGACGACGGCCCTGGTCGTGTGGTAGTATCCACACCTGTCCAGCACGCGCCGTGGTGTCATCGACCTGCGCAGCCACCCTCCCGCACGCACCGGATCCCTCGCGTGACCTGCGGGCGCCGGCTGCCCGATCGACGGCGACCACCTCGACGCCCCTCGTGGGCCTGCAGGAGCGAACACGTGGCGTACAGCGTCGGCGACACCGTCATCTACCCCCACCACGGCGCCGCGGTGATCGAGCGCAAGGAAGCGCGGGAACTGAAGGGCGAGTCCCGCGAGTACCTGGTCCTCCGCCTCACCTACGGCGATCTGACGCTGATGGTCCCGGCCGACTCCTGCGAGGAGGTCGGCATCCGGGACGTGGTCTCCAAGAAGGAGGTCGAGCAGGTGCTCGACGTCCTGCGCGAGCCCGAGGGCAAGGCGGCCGGCAACTGGTCGCGTCGCTTCAAGGCCAACTACGAGAAGCTGCGCTCCGGCGACATCTTCCAGGTCGCCGAGGTCGTGCGGAACCTCGCCGTCCGCGAGAAGGACAAGGGCCTGTCCGCGGGTGAGAAGCGGATGCTGACCAAGGCCAAGCAGATCCTCCTCTCCGAGCTCGCCGTGGCGATCAAGAAGGACGAGGAGCAGGCCGAGGAGCTCGTCGAGCAGACGCTGGCGGAGGCCCAGGCCTGACCGACGCCGCCGACCGGGGGACGGGGCGCCGGACGGGACACCAACGGTCCAACGCGACCGTGGTCGAGCTGCTCCGCCTCGGCATCGTCCTGGTCGTGACGGGCGCCGGCTACGCGGTCGGTGGCGAGATCGACCAGGTTCTCGGGCTCGAGAGCGTCGAGACCACGCGCCTGGTCACCTCCGTGCTCGGTGCGCTGATCGGCTACGTCCTCGGCGGGGTCGCCGGCCGCGCCGTGGTCCGTCAGGTGGACTCGGCCGCCGAACGGCTCGAACGGGTGTCCTCCGCCCAGCTGATCGCTGCGACGCTCGGTGCTGCGGTCGGGGCCCTCGCCGGTGTCCCGTTCCTGCTGCCCGTGATGCTGCTGCCGTACCAGGCGGTGACGGTGCCGTTGGCGCTGCTCGTCGTGCTGAGCCTCGGGTACGCGGGTGGCCGTCTCGGGGGCATGCGCGGCGCCGACCTCGGGCGCTACATCGGTGTCCGTGGCCGCCTCGAGGTGTCCAACCCCTCGCGGGGTGGTGGCGTCAAGCTGGTCGACTCCTCGGCGCTCGTGGACGGTCGGCTGGTCGAGATCGCCCGGGCGGGTTTCCTCGAGGGGTTGCTGGTCGTGCCGATCTTCGTGCTCGACGAGGTGCAGCGTCTGGCCGACAGCAGCGACCCGCAGGTCCGACGTCGTGGTCAGCGCGGGCTCGACCTGCTGCGGGTGCTGCAGGACGAGGCGATCGTCGCGGTCGAGGTCACCGACGACGACCAGCCGAAGTACACCGAGGTCGACGCCAAACTCGCGGCGCTCGCCCGCTCCCGCAAGGCGCAACTGGTGACCTGCGACGGC
Source organism: Nitriliruptor sp. (assembly GCF_040882075.1). Lineage (NCBI taxonomy): Bacteria > Bacillati > Actinomycetota > Nitriliruptoria > Nitriliruptorales > Nitriliruptoraceae > Nitriliruptor > Nitriliruptor sp. The sequence goes on along the minus strand of NZ_JBBEBZ010000195.1, from coordinate 1,906 downwards.
GGGTTGGCGCGGGTGGCCGAGATCGGCGGCGTGCGCGTGCTCAACATCCACGCGCTGGCCGATGCGGTGCGCCCACCGGTCCTGCCGGGTGAGCAGCTACGCCTGCGTCTGGTGAAGGCGGGTCGCGAGAAGAGGCAGGCCGTCGGCTACCTCGACGACGGCACGATGGTGGTCGTGGACGACGCGGTCGAGCTGATCGGCGAGGACGTCGAGGTCGACGTGACCTCGATCGTCACGGGTCGCCAGGGTCGGATGCTGTTCGGCGTGCGGCGGGACGGGGCGTGACGCTCGGGCCGGCCGACGACGGCGTCGGTCGCCCGTTGGGTCCGGTCGTCGGGATCGTGGTCGTGGCGGCGGGGTCGGGGGAGCGGCTCGGGGCCGGCCGACCCAAGGCGCTGGTCGAGGTGGCGGGGCGCAGCCTGATCGCGCACGCCGTCGCCGGGCTGGGGGAGGCCGGGTTCACGTCGGTGGTCGTGGTGCACACCCCGGGCGAGGAGGCGGCGTTCCGCGCGGCCGTTGCCGGAGCCGGTACCGATGCCGGTGTCGAGGTCGTCCTCGTGCCAGGAGGTGCGGACCGGTCCGCTTCGGTGCGCGCGGGGCTCGCAGCCTTGCCCGGTGACGTCGAGGTGGTGGCGGTGCACGACGCGGCGCGCGCCTTCACCCCGCCGGCGGTCCTCCGCGCCGTGGTCGCGGCGGTGACGGGTGACGTGGTGGCGGCTGCCCCGGCGGTCCCGGTCGCGGACACGCTGAAGCGCGTCGACGGCCACCGCGTCACGGGGACGGTGGACCGGTCCGAGCTGGTCGCGGTGCAGACCCCACAGGTGTTCCCGGCGGCGGTGCTCCGCGCCGTGGCCACCGAGGGCGCGTCAGCGACCGACGAGCTCGCCCTCGTGGAACAGCACCTCGCCGACGGCCGTCTGGAGGGCCGCATCGTGTGGGTCCCCGGGTCGGCCCGAGGCTTCAAGGTCACCGTCCCCGAGGACCTCGAGCTCGCTGAGGTCTTCGCGACCCGCTGAGCTCGCGGCGCCGCCCGGTCCCGCGGGAGTGGCCCGGTGGGCGGTGAGGACCCGGCAGCGGGCGCCGGGCAACCGGCACCGGGGTGCTGGTGTGGCGTTGGCGCCACGTGACGACCCCGCGAGCGAACCCGGGGACGGACCGGCTCGTGCTGGGCCGCTACCGGGGTCCTGGTGTGGCGTTGCCGCTACGTGAGAACCCCGCTACCGAACTCTGGGACGCCAGCGGGTGCGGCGGTGCCGGCACCGCCGGGGACGCGTCGGCACCTGTGGATGACCGCGGAGCCCCGTCGCCGCTCGGACCTCTCGTGTGGCCGAGGGCGTTGCCGAGGTCCCAGCGAGGTGTCACGATGGCCGTCGACGAAGCACGCCGCAGCCGCGCCTACGAGAGCATGGCTGCAGCGATCGGACGTGATGAGGCCGTGACCATCTTCGAACTGCTGCCACCGCCAGAGGTCGATCTGGCGACGCGTGGGGACCTCCGCGTGCTCGAGGAACGGTTCGTGGCGATGGAGCAGCGGTTCGACGAGCGGTTCAGGGCAGTGGACCAGCGGTTCGCGGCGGTCGATCGTCGGCTGGACGCGATGGACGAGACCCTCCGAGACATCCGCGGGGACCTGCGGGGCCTCCGCAGCAACGTCACGCACGCGATCGCCGGGCAGACCCGGGCGCTCGTCCTCGGCGTGCTGACCGCGACGGTGAGCATCGGCGGGCTCTCGGTGGTGTTCGCCCAGCTGTTCGGGTGAGCGTGCGCATCGGCAACGACCTCGACGTCCACCCCACCCGCTCGACTCGAGAGCGCGACGTCGCAGCCCACCGGTGGCATCTACCCGGGGGTTCAGGCGGCGAGGCCGACTTCTCCACCGGTCGTGGTGTAGGTGTGGAGGAGGACG
>NZ_JBBEBZ010000194.1:0-12637 GCF_040882075.1 Nitriliruptor sp. | reverse complement strand
CAGCAGACCAGAGCCAGGGGCTGTTACCACGAAGGCCCCGTGCAGGTCCTTTGGGCGCGGCAGGCTGCTTCTCGGGGAAGATGGGCCACGGTTCGCGTGACACGCTGAGGTGTGCTCGTGCGTGTCCGTTGTGAACTCTCCGAAGGTGCTGCCGATGTCCGACCGGAGCCGCGAGGCCGCTGGCGCGTTCTGCGCTGCGCAGTACCCGCGTCTGGTGGGGAGCTTGGCACTCTACGTCGGTGACCATGCGGTGGCCGAGGAGTTGGCGCAGGAAGCGCTGTTGCGGGCCTTCCGGCAATGGGGGCGTGTCGAGCGGCTGGACGCACCCCAGGCGTGGGTGTGGCGCGTCGCGATCGATTTGACCAACAGCCACTTCCGCCGTCGGAGGGCTGAGCAACGGGCGTCAGAACGCCTCCGCGCCTCCGTTAGGACTCCGGCCGATGACTGCGACCATGCCTGGGGTCTGGCCGTCCGGCAAGCCGTTGCTGCCCTCCCACAGCGGCAGCGGACCGCGCTCATCCTGCGCTACTACCTCGACCTCCCGGTCGAGGAGGCCGCACGCCGCATGGACGCCAGCCCGGACGCCGTCAGATCCCTGACCAAGCGTGCGATCGCAGCCCTCCGAGAGCAGTTCGTCCCCGACATGTCAGCTCTGGAGGCCGACGATGGCTGACGACATCCGAGAGCTCCTGCACGACGCGGCCCCCGAACGCGGATCGCAGCCTGACTTCGACCGGCTGTGGAACCGCGCCCAACGCCAGCGACGCTTGTCGCAGGTCGGTGGCGTTGCCGCCGGCATCGTCGTGCTTGCCGGGACCGTCCTCGGGGTCGGGCAGTTGCTGCCCGCGACACCGACGTTGGAGGTCACCTCCACGCCGAACGGCTGCCCGGTGACGATCCCCGACAGGGACTTCGTACCACCGGCCCCGTATCCGGAGCAGCCCGCTTCCGACGGTGGTGTCTGGTACGGGTCATCCGAGCTCTGGACCGTTCTCGATGCCGACGGCGACTACCTCCCGCGCAAGAGCGTGTGGTGGAGCGAGCACTTCGAGGGTGGCAACCGCGAATCGGAGCCGGAGATCTCGGTGACCTGGGAGCGGCTCGATGACCCCGACGCATCCTCGGTGACCGTCGATGAGGGCACCAACGCTCACACTCTCGACGATGGCTGGTTCATGATCGCCGGCGGCGACCAGGGCACCGATGGCTGTTGGCGAGTCACGGCCAGCTACGCCGGTGCGGAGCTCTCCTACGTCTACCTGGTAGAGCCCTCCGATCTCCCGGAGGTCAACCGGGAGCAACTCGGCACGGATGAGTTCCAGGTCCTGGCGGCCTCGGCGACGAACGACCCATCGCTGGAAGGAACCGTCTTCGGTGAGACCGACGGTGCCCAGAGCTTGTGGGCGATGGCAGATGTTCCGGGGACCGCCCCAGTGCTGCCGGAGGGCACCCTGGGCGTCTTCGTGGTCGCCCGCGACGCCGAATCCACCTGCCGATCCAGCGAGGATGTCATCGGGGTCGAGATCGTGGACGGGATGGTGGTCGTCGTGCTCGATCCGGACGGGGACTTCCTCCGGCCGTGCCCTGGACCGTCGGGGGCACACGCCTTCACGGCGTTCACTGTCGCCATACCTGACCAGTACGACGACGGACTCACGGGTGCGGAGTCTCGACTGGGCGAGCGGTCACCTGGTTAGGGCAGCCGGGACGATGCAGAGGTTCTGGGCGCCGTCATCCACACGGGCCGTCACCACTCGGATGGCTACCTGGTGAACGTTCTCCTCCAGCCGATCGACGACGGCCTGCCCGTTGCACGAGGGGACGCTCACGCTGAGTACCGCAGGGGAGACGAGGACGGCCTCCTGACCTTCGAGCGAAACCGGAACACGTCGCATCGACAGATCTTGACCGACTCGCACGACGACGATGGCCACGGCACACAGCAGCAGCCCGAGCGTTGCCCAGAGGGCTGCCCGCATCTGCAAGGTTGGACGCTCCTGATCTTGAACTCGGTCAGACGACCGCTGAATGGTCGGGTTCCAGGCAACGGCAGGAAGCGCAGGTCGGCGCAGAACGCCCGCAATCCACAGGCGGAGGTAGCGGTTGCCCCCCGATCTGAGATCGCGCCGCTCGGCTGATGCTGCTCCGATCGGGGGTGAGGATGGTGGCCCCAGACCGATACGTGCGGTACAGTTCATACCGCACGTAAGGAGTTCTGATGGCAACACTGTTCGAACTACTGGCCACCCTCGACGAGCTCGACAGCTCTGGAGACGTCAAGGCCACCTCGGTGCGGATGCCGGAGGCGCTGCACCAGGCAGTAGCGATCGCGACGGAGCTTGGGATGGCGGAGTCGTTCACGGCCGCGACGAACGACGCTTTGGCATCCCGTGTCCGAGCGTTCGCTCGGCAGCGGGCCCTGGCGGCCCACCTCGCCCGGTTCCCGCAGGACCAGCCCGACCTCGAAGCGGTCGTGCGCCGCCGGGTCAGCGGCACTGACCACCCCGCCGCCCTCCACGAACAGGTGACCGTCGCGGCCGCCCAACGGTACGAGCAGCGGCACCCGGACTGGGCCGTCTCGGGGGACGTAGACCACGCCGTCGAGCAGGTCCTCGAACTGGTCGAGATGCTGGTCGAGATGCCGGTGCCGGCAGCCACGGCCTGATGGCTGCGCCCGTCCGTCACCTGGTCCTCGACAACGAGGCGGTCTCGGCTCTGCTGGCCACCACGTCCCAGCATGCCAAGCGCGCCCAGGTCCTCGAGGCGATCATGTCTGCCAACGGCCGCACGGTCGTGCCTACCGCCGTGCGGTGCGAAGCGCTGTGGGACCGCACGCAGCACGTGGCCGCTGCCGCCAACCTGCACGTGAGGGAAGACGACCCGCTCGACCCCGACGCCGCGAACCGCAACGTGCAGTTGCGGAAGGCCGTGCCCGCCGCCTCACTCGTCGACGCCAGCGTCGTGGTCAGCGCCGAACGGCTGCGGGACGGTGGCGTGGTTGAGGTCCTCACCTCCGACCCCGGAGACATCGCCGCACTGGCAGGACACGCCGACGTCCCCATCGATCTCCGCACCCTCTGACCTGCGCGCCGGTCTGGGCGTCCGCAACATCCCGCGGCGAGCTTACGAACGGACGCGGACGACCAGGCACACACCGACGTGTTCAGCATCACCCGCCGCCGCTGGCGGAAGTGGCTGTTGGCCAGGTTGATCGCCACGCGCCACACCCACCACCAGCGCCACTCGGTTGCACCGAGGTCGAGGTCGAGGTCCACGTCGCTTACCGAGATCGCAGCACGTCCAATGTTCGTAACGCGGACCTCAGCGAGGTCGATGTGGCGCGGCGAGGGGCGGTGTAGCGGGGGCCGGGGAGTGTTCTCGAGAGACCATCGAGCGTGCTCCGGCCCCCGGTAGAGGGTCCCAACGTCCGAGCACCGCTGCTGGTCGTAGCCGCACCTGTAGCCGCGCACCTGACAGCTCGTAGAGCGCGAGCTGCCAGATCAGACCGATGACGGTGACGGCGGCGCTGATGATGGCGACGGTGACGGCGATGGTTTCAGTGTGGGTCATGGGTCAACGGTAGGTCTGCCGAGCTCGTGAGCTTGGGAAGCTCGGACGGATGAGAACCGACGGAGCCGAACGGCTTCGCCGAGACAGCCATCAGCCGCCAAGACCCGCAGCCGCACAGCACCGTGGCAGAACGCCCGTTGTCCGTATCTCAGCAACACCCGCTGCCGAACTCAGCCGTCGGCGAACCGGGCCGCGTACGCCGCACGCGCCCGGTCGGCCTCGTCGCAGTCGTCCTGGCGCAGGCACCCCCGGCACCAGACCCCGCCCTGGAGGCGAGGTGCTGCCAGCCCATCGCGGACGGCGGCCAACCGCGCGGCTTGGCGCACCGCGTCCACGACGCGGCGGACGGTGGCGTCGAGGGTGGCGTCGTGGAGGTCCTCGACCTCGGGGCGGCCCTCGGTGACGTAGAAGGTCGCCCACCGGAAGGGGAGCCGGCCGGTGGCCAGCGCGGTCAGCAGCGCGTAGAAGCGGACCTCGGCCCGATCGTGATCCGATCGCGGCATCCCGGTCTTGAAGTCCACGACCAGCGCCCGGGCACGATCGTCCCGACGGCGGCTGTCGACGAGCAGATCGAGCGTGCCCTGGAGCCGCACGCGCCCGCCGGCCACGGTGACGTCGAGCCGCCGTTCGGTGCGGAGCTCGACCGCGGCCGACGGCAGGTCGGGCCAGACCTCGCGGAAGGTGTCGAGCAGCAGCGCCACCTCGGTTCGCAGGTGGTCCGCCTCGTCGCGGGGACAGGCGTTCAGCCAGGCGCTGACCGACCGTGGATCACCGGGCTTCCAGGCAGCCAGCTCACGCCAGGCAGCGGCGACCGCGACGACCGTCGGTGGACCGTCGCCCTCGCGTCGTTCGAGCTCGCGCTCGAAAACCTTGTGGGCGAGGGTCCCCCGCACGTTCGCACGCGTGTGCTCGAACGGTGCCGGATCGAGCGCCCACCCGTCGCAGGCCAGACGGTCGAGGCGGGTCTTGGTCACCAGCAGCTGTCGGCGACCGGTCGCGGTCGCGGCAGCATCGAGATCGTCACCGAGCTCCGCCAGCGCCGATTCGAGCTGGGCGCGCAACTGCGGGACCCGGTCCGCGGCGACCAGCGGCCGGTCCTGCTGCCACCCGAACAGGTCGGTCCGCAACCGCCCGCGCGCCGCCGCTCCCCCGTCACCGATCGTGTCGGTCACACGCCGGCCAGCTGCCGGAGATCGGCATCGGGCAGGTCGGCGGACACCAACGTCCCATCCACCTCGAGGACCGGCACGCCACCGATGCCGCGCTGTCGCGTGGCCAGCATCCGGCGTCGCAGCTGGATGCGGGCGCCCCGGTCGGCCAGCAGGTCGGACACCGCCGCGGTGTCGAGCCCGGCATCGCCGGCCAGCGCCGACAGCGTCGCGTCATCGGCCAGGTCGGCCCCACGCTCCCAGTAGGCAGCGATCACGGCCGTCCGCCAGGCCGCGCCGAGGCCCGCCGGGTCGGCCAGGTCGGCGACGAGGTGCACCGCGAGCGTCGGTGGGCGCTGGATCGGCCGCCGGACGTCCACCCCGAGCTCCCGGAGTCGGTCACCGACACGATCGAGCTCGGCGAGCTGGTCGAGCGTCACCGGGATGGCGGCGTCGAGCCCGAGCGTGTCGAACCCCTGGAAGGCCACAGCGCCGCCCTCGGCGGCCAGCTGCTGGAGCCGCAGGGTGGCGACGGCGGATGCCGGCGAGGTGGGGTCGTGGTGGAGGATGAGCACGCATCGAGCGTAGGTGACGGTGGTGACACGGCCTGTCGTAGCCTCGACCCGACCCGACCCACCCTCCGGAAGCGAGAGCCGCCACGTGGACCGCGACGTCACCGCCCGCCAGGTCCGACTGCTCGGAGACGTGCTCGGACGCACCATCGCCGACGTCGAAGGTGAGGATCAGTTGGTGCTGGTCGAGCGCGTCCGCGCGCTCGCCAAGGCCCACCGCAGCGGCGACGAGGCGGCGGGAGACGAGCTCACCGAGCTGATCACCTCCGTCCCGGTCGACGAGGCGCGCGTGCTCGTCACCGCCTTCGCGGCCTGGTTCCGGCTCGTGAACCTGGCCGAGGACCAGGGGCTCGTCCGCCGCCTGGTCGTGGATCGTCAGCGCAACGCCGCGGCAGGGGCGGCGGCGTTCCCCGAGTCGCTCGGTGCCGCGCTCGACCAGTTCATCGCGGCCGGGCTCGATGCCGACCAGGCGGCCGAAGCCCTCGACCAGCTCTCGGTCCGGCTGGTGTTGACCGCGCACCCGACCGAGGCCAAGCGTCGGACGACGTTGACCAAGCTCGGACGGGTCGCCGACGCGCTCCGTGACCTCGACCGGGCGGACCTGACCCCCGAAGCCCGCCACGCCACCGAGGCGTTCCTGGCCGAGGAGATCGCGTCGCTCTGGCTGACCGACGAGACGCGGGTCCGCCCACCGACCGTCATCGACGAGGTCCGCAACGGGCTGTACTGGGTGGATGCGGTGCTGTTCGACCTCGTCCCGCGCATCTACCGCGAGCTCGCCGACGCCTACGCCGCGGCCTACCCGGACGCGACGCCGCTCGAGACCGGACGCTTCCTGCGGCTGGGATCGTGGATCGGGGGTGACCGGGACGGCAACCCGAACGTGACCCTGGCCGCGACCGAAGCGACCTGGCGTGAGCAGCAGCAGCTGTCGATCCGGCTGCTGCGCCGCTCCATCGACCGACTGCACGCGCACCTCTCGGTGAGCGAACGCCGTGGGACCTCGACCCAGCTCGCGACGCGGCTCGACGAGCTCCGGGGCCTGCACCCTCGCTCGGCGGCGCACGTCGAGGACCGCTACCCGCAGCAGCCGCACCGCCAGTTCCTCGCCCTCGTCTACCGGGTGCTGCTGGCCACCGAGGAGCACGCGGCGGAACCCTGGCGTGCCGACCACCGGCGCTCCCCCACCCGGTACGGGTCCGCGGCCGAGCTGGTGGCCGACCTCCAGCTCCTGCGCGGTTCGTTGCGGGAGGTCGGTGCGCACGCCATCGCCGACGGGCGCGTCCGCGACCTCGAGGTGCAGGCTCGGGTCTTCGGGTTCCACCTCGTCACCCTCGACCTGCGTCAGCACGCCGCCCGGCACCGGGACGCCTTCACCGCGCTCTACCGGCGGTACGGCGAGATCGACGACTGGGCGTCGCTCGACGAGGCGTCCAAGGTCGCCTCCCTCGTCGGCGAGCTCACCTCCCCGCGTCCGCTCGTCCCCGCCCTCATCGACCTCGACGACGACGCTCGCACCACCTTCGAGCTGTTCCGGCTCCTGCGCCGGGCGCACGAGCGGCTCGGACCGGACGCGTGCGACACCTACGTCATCTCGATGACCGAACGGGCCTCCGACGTCCTCGCCGTGCTCGCGATCGCGCGGGACGCGGGCGTCGCGGACCAGCTCGACGTCGTGCCGCTGTTCGAGACCGTCGACGACCTCCAGCGCGCGCCTGAGGTGATGGCGGAGCTGTTCGCGCTCCCGGTCTACCGCGACCACCTCGCTGCTCGAGGCGGTGGCCAGCAGGTGATGATCGGCTACTCGGACTCGAACAAGGACGGCGGGTACCTGACGGCAACCTGGCAGCTGCAACGGGTCCAGCGGGCGCTGGCGGCGGTGGCCGAGGAGCACGGCATCACCCTGACGCTGTTCCACGGACGCGGCGGATCGATCGGGCGCGGCGGCGGGCCGGCGAACGCCGCCATCCGCGCCCAACCTCCGGAGTCGGTCGGTGGGCGGCTGAAGCTGACCGAGCAGGGTGAGGTGATCGCGGCCCGCTACCGCGACCCGGACCTCGCCCACCGTCACCTCGAACAGGTCGTCCACGCCACCGCGCTGACGACGCTGCCCGGGCGCCGTCCGGTCACCTCGCCACGGCTCGACGAGGTGCTCGACGTCTGCGCCGAGGAGGCACGCGCCGCCTACCGGGCCCTGGTCCACGACACCCCCGAGCTCGTGGCCTACCTGCACGAGGCCACGCCGGTCGATGCCATCGCCGAGCTGAACCTCGCGTCCCGGCCGGCGCGCCGCACGGCGGGGACCGGCATCGAGGACCTGCGTGCCATCCCGTGGGTCTTCGGCTGGACCCAGTGCCGTGTCCACCTCCCCGCCTGGTACGGGGTCGGAGCCGGGTTCCACGCCTGGGCCGGCGAGGACGACGACCGCTGGCGGGAGCTGGCCGAGCTCCACGACGGGTCACCGCTGCTGCAGGTCACGCTCGCCAACGTGTCGATGGCCCTGGCCAAAGCCGATCTGACCATCGCCGCCGACTACGCATCGCTGGCCCGCGAGGAGGTGCGGGACGCCGTCCTGCCGCGCCTGATCGCGGAGCACGACCGCACGGTGACCGCGCTCCAGCGCATCACCGGCCACGGACCGAGCGATGGGGACGCCGAACTCGACGAGGTCCTCCGGCTGCGTGACCCGTACCTCGACCCGCTCCACGCCGTGCAGGTACGGCTGCTCGCTCGCCTGCGCGACGGGTCGGGGGCGGACGCCGATGAGGTGCGCGATGCGGTCCTCGTGGCCACCAACGGCATCGCGGCGGGCCTGCGCAACACCGGCTGAGCGGCGTCGCTCGGTGGTGGACGGCCCGGACGATCGGCTCCCAAGGTCCCGCAGGTTCAGGACCTCGTGCCCCGGTCGTCGAGGAGCGCGCGGTCCACGCTAGGGGTCCAGCACCCCGACCTCCGAGGCCACCATGAGCCGGTCCCTACGCCACTTCCTGCCCGTCGAGGTCGCTGCCCTCGTCGGCGCGAGCCTGTTCACCGGCGATCCGGAGGAGTGGCTGCCCGACGCACGTCGCGTCGGCGCGGACCGCTACGCGATCGAGGTCGGCACCGGAGCCATCAGCCGGCAGGTCACGGTGACCATCGGTGACCCGTGGCACGTCGGCAGCACCTGGTGGCGTTCCTGCAGCTGGGAAGCGACCGGTGGCGACGGCGAACCGGGAGGTTCGGCCCGGTTCCTCCCGCGCCTCGACGCCGAGCTCGGTCTGGCCGTACACGAGGGACGGGCCACGCTGCTGCTCGACGGTCGCTACGACCCGCCGGGCGGTCGCATCGGTGAGGCGGTCGACGCGGTCGCGCTCAACCGGGTCGCCCGAACCACCGTCGACCGGCTGCTGGCACAGATCGTCCGCCAGCTCACCGCGCGGTCCCTGGCGACGCTCTGACCCGGCACCGGCCGGGACCCGTCCTCAGCCCCGAGCCGGACCCACCGGGACCCGCCACCGGACCTCGGTGCCCTGGCCGTTGGCCGGGGTGACCACCTCGGCCGCTCCGCCGCAGGCGGTCGCACGCTCCCGCAGGTTGGTGAGCCCGAAACCCCCCTGTCGGCCGGCCGCGCCGCCGATCCCATCGTCACGGACGACGAGCAGCACCTCGGCGTGGTCGGCGGACAGCTGCACCTCGACCTCGTCGGCCCTGGCGTGCTTGGCGACGTTGGTGAGGGCCTCGCGCAGCACCGGCACGAGGTGTTCGGCGACGACCGGCCCGACGACGAGGTCGACGGGGCCGTCGAACCGCACCCGCGGGGCCCGCGGCAGCATCGTCGCGACCTCGTCGACGACGCGGAGCACGTCACCGCGCACGCTGGCCACCTCGGGCGGCGCCTGGAGCGCGAAGATCGTCGAGCGGATCTCCTTGACGGTGGCGTCGACGTCATCGACCGCCTGCGAGAGGCGTCCCGCGACCTCGGGCTGGCCCTCGACACGACGCGACAGCGCCTGGAGGCCGAGACCGGTCGCGAACAGCCGCTGGATCACGGTGTCGTGCAGGTCGCGGCCGATCCGCTCCCGGTCCTCGATGACCCCGAGCCGCCGCACGTCGTCGGTCGCCTGCTCGTGCGCCAGGGCGAGGCTGGCCTGCGCGGCGAACAGCTCGAGCTGATCGGCGTCCGCGCTCGACCACGGCTCGGGCCGACCGACCCCGAGCGCGGCCACCGTCCGGTCCCCGTCCCTCAACGGTACCCAGAGAGCCGCGCCGCCGAACAGGATCGATGCCTCGACGCGGACCGGTCTCCCCTCGGCGAGCACGCGCTGGACGGGGACCTCGGGCGGGACGGGACCGAGCGCGGGCGCATCACCCGTCGACGTGACGACGGCGGGCACGCCGTCGGGACCGGCCTGGACGATGGCCGCACCGGTCCCGTCGATCAGGGTCTGGGCGACCACGGCCACGTGGGTGCGAGCCCGTCCGGAGCCGCCACCGCCGAGCACCAGCGTCGCGACGTCGAGCACCGCGCTGCGCCACGCGTCGCGTCGGTGCAGATCATCGACCAGGCGCGCGTGCGCGATCGCCGAGCCGGCCACCGCCGCCAGGCCGGTGACCAGCTCCTCGTCCGCCTGCGTGAAGCTGCCCCCAGCGACCTTCTCGGTGAGGTAGAGGTTGCCGAAGATCTCGTCGCGGACACGGATCGGCGTGCCGAGGAAGGCGTGCATCGGCGGGTGGTTCGCCGGGAACCCGAACGAGGCCGGGTGGTCCTTGAGGTCGTCCAAGCGGAGCGGTTCGGGGTGGGCGATCAGCACGCCGAGGATGCCGCGGCCCTCGGGCAGGCGCCCGATGCGGGCGACGGTGTCCCCATCGAAGCCAGCGTGGACGAACGCCGACAACCCCGCGCCGTCGTCGGCCAGGACCCCGAGCGCCCCGTACTTCGCGCCCACGAGGTCACGAGCGGCCTCGACCACGCGGAGCAGCACCGTCTCGAGCTGGATGTCTCCCGTCACGGCCAGGACCGCGTCGAGCAACCGCCGCACCCGTTCGTCGCGCACGTTTCACCCCTCCTGACCGGCCGGGGAGTCTAGCCTGCGGGGCACCTCACCCTCCGGAGCCTGACGTGACCGACACCCCTTCCCCCGCACCCGATGCCGCCGTGCGGGTCTTCCTCGTCGACGACCACGAGGTGGTGCGTCGCGGGTTGGCCGAGCTCCTCGGCGCCGAGGACGACATCACGATCGTCGGCGAGGCCGGGACGGCCGGGATGGCGCTCGCGGGGATCGCGAAGACCAAGCCCGACGTCGCGGTGCTCGACGTGCGCCTCCCCGACGGGAACGGTGTCGAGATCTGCCGGGATGTGCGAGCGCGTGACCCCGAGGTCGCCTGCCTCATGCTGACGTCGTTCGGTGACGACGAGGCCCTCTTCGACGCCATCATGGCCGGTGCCGCCGGGTACCTGCTCAAGGACGTCAAGGGCCAGGACCTGGTCGATGCGGTGCGCAGGGTGGCTGCGGGGGAATCCCTGCTCGACCCGTCGCTCACCGGCCGGGTCCTCGACCGCCTCCGCCGCGGCGACGAGGAGGATCCGCGGCTCGCGTCGCTGTCGGACCAGGAGCGACGCATCCTCGAGCACATCGCCGAAGGGATGACCAACCGGCAGATCGCCGAGCAGATGCACCTCGCCGAGAAGACGGTCAAGAACTACGTCTCGAACCTCCTGGCCAAGCTCGGGATGCATCGTCGCACCGAAGCTGCGGTCTTCTACACCCAGCTCGATCGCGGGCAGAGCTAGCCCGCTCTCCCGTCCTCGCGGCCACCCGGCCGCCGACAGCGGAGGAGGGCCCGACGAGGTAGGGCCACAGGTCCCACCGACACGGGTCACCCCGCCCTCGCCCCTCGCGGCCGCATCCGCCACCTTCTCATCACGCCCGGTGACCCACCGGCGCGAGGGCACGACCGCCCGCACGATGAGGAGACTGGACGTGGAGGACATGACCGAGGCCCGCACGATGGGTTCGATCGCGACGGCCGTGCTGGCCGCGATCGCGCTCGTGCTGTCGGGTGGCGCGCTGATCACCAGCGTGGCCCGCGACGGAGCACCGGCGCCAGCAGGTGCGGTCGCCGGCGAGGGCGCCCGGTCAACGTCCGCGGCGGTCGAGCTCAGCGAGTTCGTGATCGACCCGAGCGACCTGACGATCCCCGCCGGCGGCACGCTCGAGGTGACCAACGCGGGCAGCATCCCCCACGACCTCGCCGTGGTCGGCGAGGGCATCGGGACCTCGATGCTGAACGGAGGCGAGTCGGAGAGCCTGAGCCTGGCGGGTCTCGCCCCTGGCACCTACACGGTGCACTGCACCGTCGGGGGCCACGAGGCGGGCGGCATGAAGGCCACGCTCACGGTCACCGAAGGCGACGGTGCGGCGGCCCCGGTGGCCACCCAGCCTGCGGCCGAGGGCGGCCACGGTGCGCACAGCCCGGACAACCCGGACATCGATTGGAACGGCCTCGACCAGCAGATGCACGACTCGATCGCGGCCTTCCCGGCCGAGACCGAAGGCGTCGGCAACCAGCCGCTCGAGCCCACCATCCTCGAGGACGGCACCAAGCGCTTCGAGCTCACCGCCGAGATCATCGAGTGGGAGGTCGAGCCCGGCAAGGTCGTCGAGGGCTGGTCCTACAACGGTCAGATCCCCGGCCCGGCCATCCGCGCCGAGGTCGGCGACAAGGTCGAGGTCGTGGTGACCAACGACCTGCCGCTCGGCACCGACGTCCACTGGCACGGCATCATCCTCGACAACGAGATGGACGGGGTGGCGCCGCTGACCCAGGACCTGATCGAACCGGGCGAGAGCTTCACCTACGCCTTCACCGCGGTCGAGAAGGCCGTCGCGATGTACCACCCCCACCACCACTCGCAGTTCAAGATCCCGAACGGCATGTGGGGCACGATCCAGATCGGTGACGTCGATCTGCCCGAGCCGGGTTCCACCATCGGGGGACGCACGCTGCCCGACGACCTGACCATCGATCAGGAGTTCCCGATGGTCGTCAACGATGCCGGCAACATCGGGATGAGCCTCAACGGCAAGTCGTTCCCGGCCACCGCACCCATCGTGGCCAAGCAGGGCGACAACATCCTGATGCACTACTACAACGAGGGCCTGCAGATCCACCCGATGCACCTGCACGGCTTCCCGCAGCTGGTGGTCGCCAAGGACGGGTACCCACTCGACCAGCCCTACTGGGCGGACACGATCAACGTGGCCCCCGGTGAGCGCTACTCGGTCCTGGTGACCGCGGAGCACGTCGGTGCGTGGGTCTTCCACTGCCACATCCTGACCCACGCCGAGACCGACGAGGGCATGTACG
>NZ_JBBEBZ010000193.1:0-2001 GCF_040882075.1 Nitriliruptor sp. | reverse complement strand
CCGTCGACTACCTGTTCGGCTACGACGCGACCACCGGGGTCGTGCAGGACTGGCAATACGACACGTTGGTCGAGCGCTACGTGCTGGACCCCGAGGTCCGCGATTTCCTCGAGCGCTCGAACCCGTGGGCGTTGCGCGGGATCGCCGAACGGCTGCTGGAGGCGGCGCAACGCGGTCTTTGGGCCGACCCGGCACCCGAACGTCTCGAGCAGCTGCGCGCCGCGTACCTGGAGACTGAAGGGTTGGTCGAGGAACGTGGTGAGACCCCGGTGACGGCTGGCGCCACCGGGCGGGTAGAGGCTGGTCCGCGCGGTGGGCCCGGCGAGGAGATGTCGCGGTGACCTATCCCTTCAGCGCCATCGTCGGGCAACAGCGGCTGGTCACCGCCCTGCTGGTCGACGCCGTCGATCCGCGGATCGGCGGCGTCCTGGTCCGTGGGCACAAGGGCACCGCGAAGTCGACCGCGGTGCGCGGGCTGGCCTCGGTGCTGCCCGACATCGAGGTCGTCTCGGGCTGTGCGTTCGCGTGTCCGCCGGATGCTCCGGCCGAGCTGTGCGAGGTGTGCGACCAGCCGGGACGGACCGCCACCCGGGTGCGCACCCCGCTGGTGGAACTGCCGATCGGGGCCAGCGAGGACCGGTTGCTCGGCTCGATCGATCTGGAGCGGGCACTGGCGGACGGGGTCCGCAGCTTCGAGCCGGGCCTGCTGGCGCGGGCGCACCGCGGTGTGCTGTACGTCGACGAGGTCAACCTGCTGGACGATCACCTCGTGGACGTGCTGCTCGACGCCGCCGCCATGGGGGTCAACCACGTCGAACGGGAGGGCGTCTCGGTCCGCCACCCTGCCCGGTTCCAGCTGATCGGCACGATGAACCCCGAGGAGGGCGAGCTGCGTCCGCAGTTGCTCGACCGCTTCGGCCTGACCGTCGAGGTGGTCGCCCCGCACGATCCGACACAGCGGGCCGAGGTGGTGCGCCGCCGACTCGCCTACGAGACGGACCCGGATGCGTTCGCAGCCCGATTCGCGGACGATGAGCAGACGCTCGCGGACCGACTCATCGCCGCCCGCGAGCGCCTGCCCGCGGTGGTGCTCTCCGAGGCCTGGCTCACCCGGATCGTCGAGGTGTGTGCGGCGCTGGAGGTCGACGGGCTGCGCGCCGACATCGTCACCGCCCGGGCGTCGGTTGCTCTGGCCGCCTGGCGGGGTGCCGGTTCGGTCGCCCGCGAAGACGTCCGCACGGCATGTCTGCTCGCGCTACCGCATCGTCGTCGCCGTGGCCCGTTCGACGATCCCGGGATCGACGAGGACGAGCTCGACCGGCTGCTCGGCGGCGACGACCCGACACCTCCCGACGGCTCGGATGGTCGCGACGACGGCGCGCCGGACGGGGAACCCGACGACGATGCTGCCAGCGACGCCACCGCGCAGGACCCACCCGAGCGGTCGTCGACGCCCCGTGAGCCACAGCCGGCGGACAGCTCGGCCCAGCAGCCGTCCGACCTCGACGCGTCCGACGTCGTCGCCCCGCAGCCGACGGCCCCCGACGAAACGGACCGAGACGATGGCGGTAAGGCCGATGCTGCGGAGCGCCCGCAACCTTCCGAGGGGCAGGGCGCAGCCCCAGACGGGCGCGTGGAGCAGGCGGCGGCTGCCGGCCGGCCGGCGCTGTTGACCGTGCCGTCCACACAGATGGGCGCCGAAGGCCGTCGCAGCCCCGGTCCGAGCCGACGCGGCGCCAGTGTCGGCGCCCGGCCGCTGCGTCGCGGCGAACGGCCTCGCGGGCAGGACGTCGCGCTGGCCGCCACGCTGCGGGCCGCGGCCCCCGAACAGCGGCGACGTCGTCGCGAGGGATCCGGCCTCGTGCTGGGACGCCAGGACATCCGCCAGCACGTACGCCGCGGACGGCAGGGTTCGTTGATCGTGCTGTGCGTCGACGCTTCGGGCTCGATGGGAGCCCGCCAGCGGATGTCGGCAGTGAAAGGTGCGGTCCGGGCGCTGCT
>NZ_JBBEBZ010000192.1:9134-12653 GCF_040882075.1 Nitriliruptor sp. | reverse complement strand
AGCCGGTCCGCGGCCCGCAGCGTTGCCACCAGCTCGGCCAGCGCCCCGTCAGGCAGGACTGCACCCTCATCGCCGGCCAGGATCGTGGACACCGCACCCGCGACGTCGGTGGAGTAGCTGGGGTGGTGTTCGCGTGCGAGGGCAGGCAGGGCCGGGCGGCTGGTGTGCCGGTAGCCCTGGCTGCTGCGCATGCGGTCCCTGTTCGATGGTCTGGATGAGTCCAGTGTACTCGTACATACGTTCGATGCAAGAACCTATCCCCTTCGGCTGTGGATGAAGGAGGCGACCGGACCCGCGACCGCTGCGCCAGGTGTCCGGACCAGCATCGTCGGGGGCGTGGAGCTCGGGTCGCTGTCGCTGGCGACCTCTGCGCTGTCGCGGAACCGACGTTCCCACACCGCGGTCCGGGAGCATGCGACGGCCACCTGCCCACGAGGGGTCCGGCCGAGGAGCAGCCACTCGCCGGCGGCCAGGAGGAGCACCGGCCACAGCAAGGCCGGGTCGTCGACCACCTCGAGCACGGTCGCGTCCTCGGGGACACGCACGATCAGATCGCCGAGCCCGACGCTCACCCGGAGCGGCGTCGTCCCGGGCGGGGGGACGAGATCCCGGGCGGGGGGACGAGATCCCGCAGATCGAGGGTCAAGGTGCCGGCGTTGAGCTCGTACCTCGTCTCGAGGTCACGGCCGCGGGCAGGACCACCTCGAAGCGCAGATCGACCCCGACACGCGCGTGGGGCCCCGGCGTCGTGGCACCGGGGCCCCACGAGGTGTAGCCCCGACCGGGTTCGAACCGGCGTTGCCGCCTTGAAAGGGCGGAGTCCTGGACCGCTGGACGACGGGGCCGTGGTCCTGCGCGGCGCAGGCTACCGGTCCGAGGTCCCTCCCCCGTCCGCCGCAGGCGGGGGTCGCCGGCGCACTGTCCGCGGGGTCGTTGGAGGTGCCGCCCGGCCGGCACGGGTCGCCCACACCGCGGGACGCCAGAGCGCCTCGACCACGACCGCGCGTGACAGCTTGGAGGCGCCGGACCGCCGTTCGACGAAGACGATCGGGACCTCGACGAGGTGGAACCCCGCTCGCCAGGCACGCCACGCCACCTCGAGCTGGAAGGCGTACCCATCGGACCCCAAGGCACCGACGTCGATGGCCTCGAGGACATCCCGCCGAACCACGCGGTACCCGCTGGTGCCGTCGTGCACGGGCAGGCCGGTCAGTCCACGCACGTAGAGGTTCCCGCCGATCGACAGCAGCCGGCGCCGCAGCGGCCACCGTTCGACCCGCCCGCCGGGCACGTAGCGGCTACCGATCACGAGGTCGGCGGTCCGGGAGGCAGCGAGCAAGCTCGGCAGGGCAGCGGGATCGTGGGACAGGTCGGCGTCCATGGCCACGAAGAGGTCGTACCCCCGGCCCAGCCCCCACGCGAAGCCGTCGCGGTACGCCGACCCGAGCCCGCGCTTGCGCGACCGGTGGAGGACGTGGACGCCGGGGTCGTCGGCCGCCAGAGCATCGGCCAGCTCGCCGGTGCCGTCCGGTGAGGCATCGTCGACCACCAGCACGTCCACGGCGTGCTCGAGTTCGCGGAGCCCCGCGACGACGCGCGGGAGGCTGTCGAGCTCGTCGTAGGTGGGGATGACCACCAGGGTCGTGGGCGTCACGACACCGTCGCTCCGACGTCGTCCGACGTCGGGTCACCGCGCCGTCGGCGTGCACGCTCCAGGAGCCAAGCGAGGGCGACCAGGATGATCAGCCGCGACGCGGTCCCGAGCACGTCGCCGAGCACGAGGAACGGCGTGGTCCCCTCCACGATCGGGACATCGGCTCGGATGGTCGCGCGTTCGAACAGCGGCGTCTCCTGCGAGGTCGACCCGTCCGGCGCGACGAACGCCGAGGACCCCGACAGCGCGCTGTGGACCACCCAGCGGCCGGTCTCGACGGCCCGGAGCTGCGACTGGGCCAGGTGTTGCGCCGGTTCGGCGCTCAGCCCGAAGGAGGCATCGGTGGTCGCGCTGATCAGGAGGCCCGCGGGATCGTCGCCGGCCATCACGTTGTCGCGGGCGACGTCGCCGAACAACGTCTCGAAGCAGATCAGGACCGCCAGCGAGGTGTCGTCGAGCTCGATCGAGACCGGGTCGGTGGCGGGCAGGATGTCCCGGGGGATCTGCGCCAGCGGGGGGAACCACCCGATCCAGCGGCGCAGCGGCACGTACTCGCCGAACGGGACCACCGCCCGCTTGTCGTAGCGACCGACGGGCTCGGCGTCCTGGTCGAGCAGGATCTGGGTGCGGTAGAAGCCCGTCCTCGGGTCCGGCCCGTCGAGGTTGACGCCCGCCAGGGTGAAGCGCGACCGCGTCGCCGCCTCGTCGAGCAGCTCGCGGAACCGCGTGCCTCGGTCCGCGTACGGGTCGGTGTCGACCGACGCCTCGGGCCACACGGTCAGATCCGGCGGCGGGCCCTCGGCCGTGGCGGCCACGGTCTCGTCGCGCATCTGCGTCGTGATCCGGTAGGAGGGGTCGTCGACCCGGCGTTCGAAGTGACGGATGTCGTTACCCTGCACCGACAGCACGTCGAGGACGCCGACCTCGGGTGGGGGCTCGACGGTCACCATCACCGACAGCAGCAGTCCACCGACGAACAGACCGACGGGCAGGTTCACGGCGCGCAGCGCCTGGTCGACCGGCCGGTCACCGCGGTCGCGCACCGCTGCCCGCGACCGACGCACCACCTCGACCAGTGCCACGCTCAGCAGCACCGCGAACAGGGTGATCCCGCGGCCGCCGAGGACACGTGCGACCGGCAGCATCCAGGACCCGTCGACGTGCGCGTAGGCGATGGCCCCCCACTCGAAGCCGCCGAGCGGGAAGATCGATCGCCAGGCGTCCATCCCCACCCACAGCACCGCAGCCACCAGCGGCAGCCACCGGGAACCGAGCCAGGGCCGGACGGCCACGCCGAGGAGGGCGACGAACCCCACCTGGGTGAGGATGAGCAGCACCCAGGCGAGGTAGCCCGCGGGCAGGATGATCCAGGTGAGCATCGGCCCGAAGCAGGCCGCGCCGGCGAGGGCGCCGAGGCGTCCCGCCCACCGAGGCTCGAGCTGCATCGCGAGGACCAGCAGACCGGGGCCCAGCAGCGTCGTCCACCACAGCTCGAGCGGCGGGTGGGCGGCCAGCAGGAGGCCACCCGCGACGACCGCGAGGAGCGGCGCGAGGACGGTCAGCTCGCCGCCCCGGGGATCACCGGGGGCGGTCACGCTCAGGCGCAGTCGCGGCAGAGCAGTCGGTCCGCGTCGGCGAGCTGGCTCTCCCGCTTCGCCATGTAGCAGGACCGGCAGACGAACTCGCCGTCACGCAGACCCTCGATGCCGTCCTCGTCGTCATCGTCGTCGTCGAGGGTGACGGCCGAGACGGCCGCCTCGTCCTCGTCGTCGAACGCCGCATCGGCGGGGACGGCAGGGACGACGGCGTCAGGGTCCTCGTCGGCTTCCACGCCCTCCTCGAGCGGGACCTCGACGTCGTCCTCG
>NZ_JBBEBZ010000192.1:0-9034 GCF_040882075.1 Nitriliruptor sp. | reverse complement strand
CCTCGACGTCGTCCTCGTCGACGTCGAGCTCGGAGAGACCAGCGTCGGCGAGCTCGTCGTCCTCGACGGTGTCGACGTCCGCGGCTTCGACCGGATCGAGGGCATCCTCGTCACCGCGCTCGGCAGCGGTCGGTTCCTCGCGGCGCTTGCGGGCACGCGCAGCCACGGGCGGCTCCTCGGAAGGTCGGGCGCCGGGCAGACGGCCCAGCGGGCGCGCTTCGTACCAGAGGCTCCGGGGCCGCGCAACACCGCGTGTGACCGCGCGCGGCGGCGTCAGCGTCCACGCGTACAGCCGCTGGCGCGGCGATCGCGCCGGTACAGCGCTCCGGGGGGCCCGGCTGTCGCCGGACCCCCCGTGAGACCAGGTGGATGACCTCGCCGTTGGGGCCGCGCCAGCCTGGTACGGCGTGGCCGACGCGTTGTCTACTGAGCGTGCCATCCACCGCGTCACCGCACCGTCCGCGCGAGATCCTCGGGTTCCCCTGTGCAGCACCGGGCGATGTACCCCCCCGGTCCCTTCAGGAGTCCCGGCCGCCCTTCCTCGCGGAGCCGTGACGGTGACGCCGATGTCCCTACCGAACCAAGAGGAGGTGCGGGTCGTCAAGCCCTGCGGCGTGGATGCCCCCCGCCGTCACGCCGACCGCACGAGGACTTGCCGAGCCGCCGGTGGACGGGCAGCCCCACGCGGTGTCACCTGCCCGGTGCGTCCGGCAGCGGCGCATCGCCGTGCGCGACCCGACCGTGGACCACGGTGAGGACGCAGCGGGTACCCCGCGGGTCGTCGACGGCGTACGGATCGCCCTCGAAGGCCGCGAGATCGGCGCGCATCCCGGCGCGCACCACGCCGGCGTACCGGTCCTGGCGTGCGGCGTAGCGGCCACCGAGGGTCGACATCGACACGGCTTCGAGCCGGCTCACCTCGTGGGTCGCGTGGCGTCGGTGCTCGGCGGCGTGGACGGTCGCCCAGGGGTCCATGGGTGCGACGTTCGCGTCCGAGCCGAACGCCAAGCCGATCCCGCGGTCAGCGAGGGCCCGGTACGGGTTCGTGGCCGCGGCCCGTTCCGGGCCGAGCCGTGTCTCGTACATCCCGCCGGACCGCCCCCAGCGGGCCTCGAAGGCGGGTTGCGCGGACACGACCAGGCCGAGCTCGCTGATGTCATCGAGCAGGTCGCTCGGCAGCACCTCGGCGTGTTCGAGCCGGTGGCGGCGACGTGCGACGGCGTCGCCGAGGTGGTCGGGCAGCGCCGCCTCGGCTGCCCGCAAGCACCGCACCGCCTGCCGCACCGCCTCGTCACCGATGGCGTGCACGCCCACCTGGATGCCGAGCACCGTGGCCTCGAGGAACCACTCGGTCAGGCTCTCGTCGGAGATCTCGAGCTCACCGCGGTGGTCGGGACGGTCGGCGTACGGCGCCCCGAGGGCCGCGGTGTGGCTGCCGAGCGATCCGTCCAGGAACAGGTCCCCACCGGCTTGTCTCAGGTCGAGCTCGACCGGGACCGACAGGTCGAGGGCACCCCAGTACGGGATGATCTCGATGGGCCACTCCCCCGAGACCCACGCGTCGAGGTCCGCGCGACCCATGAGGTCGGGACCGGCCATCTCGTGGACGGAGGCGACGCCGACCGAGGCGGCGAACCGTGTGGCCGCCCGGCGAGCGGCCGAGAGCTCATCGGGGTCCATCGCACCGATGGCCCACCTCCGGACGATGTGGTTCGCCTCGCGCTTGAGGAGCCCGGTCGGGCGGCCGTCCCCGTCGCGTTCGACGCCGGTGGCGCGCGCGAGCGGCGCGGCTGCCAGGGTGTCGTGGTCGATCAGGCTGGCGTGACCGTCGACCCGGGACAGGTAGACGCCCCGCCCGGGCGTGACCTCGCTCAGCTGCTCGGGTGTCGGCAGCTCATCGTCGAAGCCGTACGGGTCGAACCCGTGGCCCCAGATCACCCGCCCGGTGTGTTGCGCCGCGTAGGTCTCGACCGTGCGCAGCAGCTCGGCGCCGGATCGCACGTCCCCGAGGTCGAGGGTCACCTGGCCCAGCCCGAGGGGTGTCAGGTGCACGTGCGCGTCGACGAACGCCGGCCCGACCGCGGCACCGTCGAGCACGTGTCGGTGCTGGTGGGGCGGTGCCTGGTCCGGGTCGTCACCGACCCAGACGACGCGACTGCCGCGGACGAGCACGGCGTGCGCGTCCATCCGCGCGTGCCCGAGGGTCACGATGCGGTCGGCGACGATCAGGGTGCCCCGGGACGCGCCGCTGCGGGCGTGACCGGTGGCGTGCGGCCGGGTGTCCGAGGTCACGGCAGCTCCTCGTCGTCGAGCCCGAGCGTGACCGTCGGCCGTGGCCCCGTCCCGGCGAGCCACCGCAGGGTGGGCCGTAGGAGGTCGCATCCCGCGAGGAGGCGGTGCAGCGCGTCCCCCCGATCGGTGGCCACCCCGCGACCGGCGTGGATGGCGACGCCGCACCCTGCCGCCTGGGCGTGTTCGAGGACCGCAGCGGCCAGGTCGCGGTGAGCGGGTTCGGTGATGATCTGCACCGCTGGACCCGAACGGGCGGCCAGGGCCGCGCCCGCGGGATCGGCCAGGACCACCAGGTCCGCACGACCCTCCGCCCGCAGGTGATCGGCGCCCTCGACGGGCTCAGCGAGCGGCAGCACGGCGGTCGCGTCGGCCCCGAGAGCTCGGGCCAGCCGAGCCTCGGCGAGCCCACCGACGACGACCGACACGTGACGACCCTCTCTCGCCGCGATCGCGACCGCGAGCGCTCCGCCGGGACGGTCGAAGCCGATGACGAGGGTGCGCTGGCCGCCGGGCAGCGTGGCCGGGAGGTCGGCGTACCGGGTCAGCAGGTCGGCGAGGGTCGGTTCGGTGTCGCCGACGGGGACGGTCACCGCGCGAGCCGGCACGATCGCGTGCCCGGTGAGCGGGACGACCCGTCCCCCGTCCCACGTGGGACCGGGAGCCGCGAACACCGGGAGCGCCGTCGCGGGCAGCGCGACGCCGACACGCTGCTCGAGCTCCACCTCGTGCGGGTGGGCGTCGCCGATGGTGACGATGCGCCCTATCACGGTGCCGCCCGATGCCTCGGCCCCGAAGCCGCCGCGCTCGGCGATCGACTCGACGAGCGCGCCGGCGAGCCGCACGGGGTCCGACCCGAGGCGTTCGATCCAGGCGCGGTGATCGACGGGGTTGAGCACGAGGGCTTCGAGATCGAGACGGAGCTCACCGTCCCACAGTTCGGCGAGCGCATCGAGCCGGGTGGCCGTCAAGGGTGCGGCACCTGGAGGTTCGAGCACCCGGTGCTCGCCACCGGCACGACCGAGGGTGGGGCTCGGGGCGCTCACCCGGCACCCGCCGCGCCGGCCGCGAGCATCAGCATCACCGGAGCGAGCAGGAGCAGACCCAGGCCGCCGACGATGCGCCGCCGCGGGTCCGGTCGCCCCTGCAGCTCCGCGCGTACGGCGCCGACGAGCGCCGCCAGACCGGCGATGCCGCAGGTCAGGGCCACACCGAGCAGCGCCGCCGCGAGCGAGCCGCCGCCGCGCGTGCCGAGGGCCCCGACGACCACGGCACCGAGCAGCGACACGATCGCACCCGCGATCAACACCCTCCGGACCGCACCATCGATGAGGGGTCGACCGGAGGTCCGGTGTGGTCCACCCGCGGTGGAGCTCACCACTGGTTCGGGGTGTGGGTCTCGGGTTCGCCGGGCGTCAGGGACATCAGGACCCGGCGGGGGACGTAGCCGACGGATCCGAGGAAGGCTTGACCCCCGGTGTTGTCGGCCGCGACCGAGATCTCGACGACGGGGACGCGGGTCGCTTCGGCCCACGCCTGGATCGCCGTGAGCAGCGCTTCGCCCACCCCGCGTCGCCGCGCCTCGGACCGCGTGAAGACCGGCCCGATCTGGCACCCGATCGGCCGCATCGTCCCCGCGGCGTACCCGAGGAGCTCCGCCGCCCCGTCCCGGGCCAGCCAGAAGATGCCTCCCTGCGGGAGCGGGACGTCGCTCGGTCGGCCGTCCGCCGCCGCGGCGACCTGCTCGGCCCGGTACTCCTCCGCGAGGAGGCGTACCTCCTCGATGCGGGCCCGCTGGACCTGGATGTCGGGGCGGGTTCCGGTGTCGCTCATCGGACTCTCCTCGTCGGTCCCGTGGACCGACACGCACTCAGCTCAGACGACCACGACCTCGCGAGGTCGGTGGTTGACGCGTTCCACGCCGGTGTCGGTGACCACCACGATGTCCTCGATGCGCGACCCGTAGCGACCGGGCACGTAGATGCCCGGCTCGATCGAGAACGCCATACCGGCCGCGACCGGTTCGTCGTTGCCCGCCACGATCCACGGCTCCTCGTGCTCCTCGACCCCGATCCCGTGGCCGGTGCGGTGCACGAACCTCTCGCCGTAGCCGGCGGCCGTGATGTGGTCGCGCGCGGCGGCGTCGATGGCTTCGGCGGGAGCACCCGGGCGGACCGCATCGACGGCGAGGTCCTGGGCACGCTCGAGCACGGCGTGGAGTTCGGCGTACCCGTCGGGGAGGTGGCCGATGGCGTAGTCGCGCGTGCTGTCCGAGCAGTAGCCGGCGCGGGTACCGCCGATGTCGACCACCACCGCATCGCCGACCTCGAGCACCCGGTCGCCCGTCTCGTGGTGCGGCGAGGCGCCGTTCGGACCGGAGGCGACGATGACGAAGTTGACCTCGTCGTGGTCCTCGAGGATCCGGTCGGCGATATCGCGGCCGACCTCGGCTTCGGTCCGGCCAGCCCGGAGCAGGTCCGGGACCACCGCGTGGACGGCATCGATGGCAGCGCCGACCTCGCGGAGCGCCTCGACCTCGGCCGGCGTCTTGATGAGCCGCAGGTCCCGCATCACCGACGACCCCGGGACCCAGCTGGCGCCGCCGATGGCGGCCTGGAGCGCGAGCGTGAACGAGGTCCACAGCCGGTCCTGCAGCGCGAAGGTGCCACGCAGGTCGATGCCGGCCACCTGGAGCCGGTCGACGACGCGCGCGATCGGGTCCTCGGTCTCGGACCACGTGACGAGGTCCGCGTGTGCAGCCGCTCCGCTGTCGACGGCCCGCGGCTCCTCGAGTTCGGGGACGACCAGAGCTGCCGGGCCGTCAGCCGGGACGACCAGCAGCGTCAACCGCTCGAGCGGCAACGCGTGGTAGCCGACCAGGTAGCGCAGGTCCGCGGACGGGCCGACCAGCAGCGCGTCGACGCCACGGGTGCGCATCGCCGCGCGCAGTCGGCCGAGACGGTCGTCGGTCGGGTCCGGCAACGCTGGCTCCCGTGACGGTGAGGGTGGGTGACCGCATCCTACGTAGGCTCGCGCTCCCCGCCGCGTCCATCGACCGAGGTCCGCCGTGCCCGTCGCCCCCCGTGCCGTCCTTCGGCGTGACGAGCAGGTCGACCGCCTCCCCGAACGCGTCGACGTGCTGGTCATCGGCGGGGGCATCACCGGGGTCGGCGTCGCGCTCGATGCCGCGTCGCGCGGCGCATCCGTAGCCCTCGTCGAGCGCGGTGACCTGGCCTCCGGGACGTCGTCACGGTCGTCGCGGCTGGTCCACGGCGGTGCCCGTTACCTGGCGACCGGCGACGTGGCCATGGTCGCCGAGGGTGTGCGCGAGCGCGACCGCCTGCGCCGGATGGCGCCGCACCTGGTGCTCCCGCTGCCCTTCGTGATCCCCACGGACTCGTCGCTCGACCTCGCCCTGCTGCGCGTCGGTATGACCGTTTACGACGCTCTGGCAGCCGGCCGGGGGGTCGCACACCACGATCGTCTCGACGCGGCCGGGGTGCTCGCGGCGGCCCCGGGTCTGGCGCGGGGCTTGCGCCGTGGCGGCGTGCGGTACTGGGACTGTCGGACCGACGACGCTCGCCTGACCCTCGAGGTGGCGCGGGCGGCGATCGCTGAGGGCGCCGTCGTGGCCACCCACACCGAGGTCGTCGACCTGCACCGAGTGAGCGGTCGCGTGGTCGGCGCCGAGCTCCGCGACGTGCTGACCGGTGCGACGCGGACGATCAGCGCCCGGTGGACGGTGTCAGCCAGCGGGGTGTGGGCCGGTGCCGTGCGCCAGCTCGACGATCCCACCAGCGACGAGCTGGCGGTGTTGCCCGTGCGCGGCGTCCACCTGGTCTTCGATCGCGGCGAGCTGCCCATCAACGCGGCCATCGTCCTGCCCTCGGCCGCCGGTGACGGGCGGCGCCTGTTCGCCATCCCGTGGGGTGAGCAGGTGTACGTCGGCACGACCGACGACCTCCACGACCACGGTCTGGACGACCCGAGCCTGCTCCCGACCGACGCCGCCTACGTGCTGGAGGCCACGAACACCGCCTTCGGGACCGACCTGACGGTCAGCGACGCGGTGGGGGCCTGGGCGGGGTTGCGACCGCTGCTGGCCGGGGGCGACGGTTCGACGACCTCGGACCTGTCCCGCCGACACACCATCGTCGAGGGCCCCAGCGGACTCGTCAGCATCACGGGCGGGAAGCTGACGACGTTCCGTCGTATGGCCGCGGACGTCGTGGACCGGCTCGCCCGCGCCGAGGGTTGGCCGCGGCGCTCACGGACCACCCGTACCGCGCTCGGCTCACGCGGCAGCGTCGCCGAGGGGCGTGAGCGACTGCGCGGCTCCGAGGCTGCAGCGTCCGCTGGGCTCGACCCGAGCCTGCTCGGTGGCCTCCACCACCGTCACGGCGACCGGGCTGCCGACGTCCTGGCCGCCTGCGTGGCACACGGCGAGCTCGCCCCCCTCGTCCCGGGGCTGCCCTACCTGCGTGGCGAGGCCCGGTGGGCGGTCCGCCACGAACTGGTCGGTCGGCTCGACGATCTGCTCCAGCGACGCCTGCGCGTGTCGACCCGTCACCGGCAGGCAGGCGGGGCCGAGGCGGTGGCGTGGTGCGCGGACCTCCTCGCCGGCGAGCTCGGCTGGAGCGACGACCGGCGGGAGGCGGAGATCGCCCACTACCTCGCCGCGGTCCGCACCGAGCGCGGCGTGGTCCCCCTCCCCGCCGGCAGCTGACCGCTACAGCTTGATCCGCAGCACCCCGGGGAGCAGGTCGAAGACGGCCGGCGTGGTCCCGAGCACCTCGCCGTCCGCTTCGACGATCAACGGGGGCCCGTCGACCCGGACGGTCGCGCTGTTCCACTCACGCACGTCGGAGCGCGAGGTGTGCGTGCCCTTGCGCAGCGCCGAGCCCGCGCGGATCACGTCCATCGGGGTGCCGGTCCACGCCTGGACGTTGAAGCGCCCGTCCCACGGCAGGGCACGCGGCGCCACGTTCATCCCTCCGCCGAAGAACTGACCGTTGGCGACGATGACGTTGCTGATGGCCTCGGTGCGTTCGGAGCTGTCGAGCGCGATCGTGGTCTCGACCAGCCGGAACCGCGCGACGGCCGCGATCGTGGCGACCGCGTAGCGGCTCTGCCCGAACCGGCGTGGCAGCCGTGCGGCGAGCGCGGTGACCGTGCCGCCGTACCCGGCCTCGGCGATGTTGGCGAACAGCACCGTGCGTGGCTGCCCGTCACGACCCGTGAGCCGGACCCGGCCGACATCGAACGCGTTGGTGGTGTCGCCGAGGAGGTGACGCACCGCCCGTTCGGGCCGACGGTCGAAGCCGAAGGTCCGTGCGAGGTCACCTCCGCTGCCGCCCGGCAGGATGCCGAGCACGGTGTCCTCCGCGTGCGGCTGGCCCGTCTCGGGATCGACGAGCCCGTTCACCACCTCGTGGATCGTCCCGTCACCCCCGACGGCCACCACGAAGCGCCTCCCGGCGGCGACCGCTTCCCGGGCGATGCGGGTGGCATCCCCCGCCCCGGTGGTCTCGGCGACGTCGTGGTCGAGCCCGAGCCGGTGGAGCTCGGCGGACGCGGCGCGCAGGACGGCGCCGCGGTCGTTGCCGGCGCTCGGGTTCGACACGAGCAGGGGCGGTCCGTACGGCGCGCTCACGAGGAGCTCCCTTCCGAGGTGCCGGCAGAGCCGGCTGCAGGGGTTCCCGGCGGGTGCTCGGGTGACCCGGCGAGGCGGGTGACGAGCACGGAGGGGAGGTCGGCGACGTCCGCACCGGCGGCGCGCAGCCGCTCGGCGGCCCGGGCGCACCCGGTGACCACCGGTCCCGTGCCGAGCTCGCGGACGCGGAGCGCCGCCGTGGCGCCGGCAGCTGCCGGATCGAGCTGGTCCATCCCGAGCCCAGCGCCGCTGCACCCGGTCCGCTCCCCGTGGTGCTCCGGCTCGATCAGCTCTGCGCCCGCAGCGGTCAGGACGCGGCGGGGGGCGGCCGTGACACCCTCGCCGCGGGCCAGGACGCACGGGTCGTGCCAGGTCGCCGCCCAGGAGCTGCCCGTGAAGCGCAACCGGCCGTCGGTGACGGCCGCGTCGAGGTGGGAAGCGACGTCGGTGACGGTCAGCCCCGCCGAGCGGAGAGAGCCGAGGCAGTGCGGGTCGGTGGCGACGATGGTCACCGCGTCATCGGGATCGGCCGCGGCGTCCAGCGTGTCCACGGTGTGGTCGGCGACCTCGACGGCGAGGCGTCGCCGGGCGGATGCAGCCGCATCCCGTGCGCCGAGGTCGTCGAGCAGCGCCCCGCAGCAGCCTTCGGGGACGTGGACCGCGACCCGCTCCCCCGCGGCGCGCAGCACCGCGACCACGGCATCGAGGGATGCGCCGTCGTCACGGCAGCCGGCGACGATCAGGGTGGTCAGGTCGTCGTCACCCGGCGGAGCGACCGGGAGCGGGGACCCCGCGGGGTTCCGCCCGTCGGCGACGTGGGCGATCGCTGCTGCGACGACGGGGTCCGCCACACCGGCGTCGACCAACGCGGCCCGCCCCGCCCGCACCTGCGCCGGCACGTCCTGGTCGAAGACGCACGGCACCTGGCACGCCAGGCAACCGCTGCAGGCCGTGAGCCGATCGGCGGCCTCGGCGACCAGCGGCAACCGACCCGTCGCCAGGTCGCTCACGGTCCGGTGGAAGCTCCACGGGACCGCATCGTCGCGCCCCGTCGCCGACGTGACCGGACAGGCGAACGTGCACATCTTCGGG
>NZ_JBBEBZ010000191.1:0-12742 GCF_040882075.1 Nitriliruptor sp. | reverse complement strand
TCTGACCTGCAGTTCCGTAGCTCGCTACAGCGCTATCCAGGAAACTCGGGCTAGGTCAACGCCTGCAGCCTAGGGGCGAGGTCCGACGTCGCCGCCCGCGTAGCCCTGTGACGCCAGGGGTTCGCCTTCGGTCCGCTGGTGGGAGGAGCGGGCCGCCACGTGTCTCAACCGGCTTGACAAGTTCCGGATTCGGAACGCGAACACATCACCGAAGGGGTGGCATGCCGAGCTGCCGACAGATGCTGCGAGCCGTCGTCGCCGGTAGCTCGCGGTGGCGGGGGACCGTGCTCTGGTGATCAGGATCGCGCCGCCACACCGAGTGTTTCGCGCCTTCCCTCACGAGGTAGGCATCATGGGCGCGCAGATGAGCCTCGAGATCGCGCAGCCGGATCACGCGGTTCCCCTCCTCTTGCCGCGATGGCTACGGAAAGCACCCACCAACGTGTAATGACGGACCTCCGTGTAGCCCACCTCAGTCAGGGGCGCCGGCCGAAACTCCTTCGAAACGGTGAGGAGGCCACGTGACGTCAACCCAGTGAGACCGCGACGCGCGGTATCGGACGAGAGGCCGTACCAGTTGGGCGCTCTGTCGTAGGGAAGTGTGAAACGGTCCTGGAGGGAGAGTGCGACCATGAGCATGGCCTTCTCGGGCAGCCGCAGACGCCTGTACCATCGATCGTCCGTGCTCCAGTACTGGAAGGGGACGGAGAAGTAGCGATCGACATCCTTGCCACCATCGGGGCTTCGATATCGACGGCCGCGACCGTCTTCCTTTAGGAGCGTGACGCGAGTGTGACGGCCTGTCCGTTCACGTTCGACAAGCTTCACCACCTCGAGCCGGCCCCAGACCTTGGATACCGCGCTGACGGCGTGACCGCCTCCGACCCCGAGCGCTCGTGCCCAGACCCGTGCCGGCAGTACGACGTCGTACGGAGGCGCGCTCGCGAGGGTGTGCACGAGAAGGAACAGATCCAGGGCGCGCTCGTCCCCCCGGTGAACAAGGTCGGCGAGGGGCCCAGGACCGGTTCTTGAGTGGCCTCGTCGTTGGACGAAGCTCTCACGTACTGGCACGCGCCTCGAGGTTCGAGCGCTGCGAGCGAGCAACGCGTCAACCGTCTCGTCCTGCGTTGGTTCGGGTGGGATCTCCATGCAGCGAGTGTTGCACAACCGGAGCACGAATCAAGGGAGACACCGCGCCTCCGAGTTGGCGTTCCAGCACATCCTGTCCTAACTCCATCCCAACCCCAAGCTCCCATCTCCATCTCACCACCTCCCACCTCCACTCCGATGGGCACACTGGCGCGGGTCAGGGGTCGCAGCAAGCGGCCACCTGCGACTGCCAGAGGGCTCATCCTTGGCGACCTACTCGGAGGTTCTGCCGTGTCGTCCAGAGAGTTCACGTTCACCGCGGTCTTCCAGACGGTCGAGGGCGAGTGGGTTCAAGCGCGAATCCGGGAGATCCCCGGCGTCATCACGGTCGCGCCGACCAGGGCTGAGGCCGAAGAACTCCTCATCGACGCGTTCCACGAGTACATGCTCGCTGGGGCTGGCGAGGTAGAGGTAGGGAGCACGGGAGAATCTGAGACCGGGCTGAAGGTCGCAGTGGGTCTCTGACGCGCCACTCGGGCATCGAGTGCTCGGACTCGTCCTCCCTACGGTCCAGCTGGAGTCAGTGATCGTGTCGCGGAGCTGGCCTTGGGAGAGGCGCGTCAACCTGTGCATGGGGAACGCTGAGCCCACTTGATCAGCTATCGAATGGGCAGGCCCGTTCCGGACCCACCTCGGCCTGCGTTGTGTCCCTGTCGAGTCGCAGCGTCCCCTGATGGCTCACTCACCGCCAGCGAGGTAGCGGTATGCGGCCTGGGCCGCCGGTTGGAGGTCGGGATCGAGGACGTGCCACTGAGGATCGGGGGCGTCGCGCAGAGCTCTGCGGTCCGCCCTCGTGGTCTCGCCCGCGAGCGTGCGCAGGTCGGAGGCACAGGCGTACAGGACGGCGAGGTCCTCCGGGTGGCGCTCGGGCCGGTGCGTCGGGTCGGACGTGTGGGCGCGGTCGCTGGCAGCCGCACGGGACTTGATGACGAGCGCGCCCAGTAGGTCGGGTACCGGCAACCGGCCCGCTCGCTCACCGAGCACGACGGCCCGAACGACGGTCCGGCTCAGCGCACGGCTCCCGCCGGAGACCGCCACGGTCGTGAGAGGCGGGACGGTGGAGATGTCGGTGCGCTCGCCGAGCCCATCCGGTGCCAGCACGTCGAGCAGCAGACCGTCCTTCGTGAAGCGGAACCCGATGTCCTCAGCTCTGGGGTGATCGGGGTGCATCGTCCAGCCGAGCCGCTCGAGGGTGGCGACCAGGCGCCGGGTGGCCTGCGTCACTCCGCGGACGTCGGCCAGCGCGTCGGCGTCGCGGGTGGTGCGGCGTGCATCGATCCCCGCCGCGTGCGCGTGCAGCATCACCATGAGCGCACCGATGAGCGTCCACCCGTCCGGCTGAGCGTCGGCGAGGTCGAGCACCGTGCCCCACAGGCGCCCCTCGGTGCCCTGGTCAGGTAGCTGTATCCGGCCCTCAGCAGCCATGGGCGTCGTCCTTCCGCCAGGCATCGAGTCGCTGGAGCCAGAGACTCCAGCCTGCACCGATAACGCGAGCCTCGCCGGTCTCGATCAGGTCGAGCGCGACGACGGGCGCTGCGGCCACCCTTGGCTCGTGCTCCGGAACGCGCCCAGCCTCGACCTGCCGCACGACGACGTTGGCGACGCCGACGGACACGTCGAGGTCGGCGACGTAATCGTGAGCGAGCTGGTCGGCCGCGGCTGGAGAGAGGTAGACCTCGAGCAGGTCGCTGTGTCCAGCGAGGTCGGCCCCAACCAGTTCCCCCGCCGAGCGTCCGCCGAGTACACACCTCGGTTCTGCCGCCAGCTCGCCGAGCAGCGACGGATGCACGTACCAGAACGCGAGGTCGGCCCGCTTGCGCAGCCGGCCGACGAGCTCTTGAGGATCGTCGGATCGCAGGTGACG
Organism: Nitriliruptor sp.; assembly: GCF_040882075.1. Lineage (NCBI taxonomy): Bacteria > Bacillati > Actinomycetota > Nitriliruptoria > Nitriliruptorales > Nitriliruptoraceae > Nitriliruptor > Nitriliruptor sp. The sequence goes on along the minus strand of NZ_JBBEBZ010000191.1, from coordinate 9,729 downwards.
GCGTAGCTGCGACAGGCGCGAAGGTGACACCGATGTTGGCTTCTGGCCGGCGAGAAGCCCCAGCAGCACCCAGGCGGCGACCGGGGAGAACGGTCGTCCGGGGGGCCGGCCGACGGCGCTGGCCTGGCGGAGGTGGTCGGGGTCCACCACGAGGCGTCCGGCGAACTTGGACGCGCGGACCTGACCCTGGGCGATCAACTGCCGAACCGCGGAGGGCGACACACCGAGTTCCTCGGCGGCCTCACGCACCGACAGACCGGGGGGCGGGCCAGACACCGCAGCATCCTTCCTCAACGGTAGATGTCGGGCGGTAGTTTACTCAACCATGCGTCTCGAGCAACGGTTCCGTAAGTCTGCTGCGCGGGCCCCCTCTCGTCCACCGCATCACGTCAGAACCGAGGCATGACCTGGACGCGCGCTGCAGCTCCACCATGATCTCGTCGCGGAGCAGACCGCCGCGGCCGTGGCCTGAACACGAACGACGCCTAAAGTAGTAACATCTCTACATGCGATTCTGAGGAGGGCGACATGGTCACGACGATCAGCAGCCGAGAGTTCAACCAGGACACGAGCGGGGCGAAGAAGGCAGCCGGACGCGGACCCGTGTACATCACGGACCGTGGGCGCCCGGCTCACGTACTGCTCGCCTACGAGGACTACGAGCGGCTGATCGGTGCCGGGCAGGTGCTGGACCGACTCGCCGAGCCTGCAGGGGTCGAGGACATCGAACTCCCCTCGTCGACCTCCCCTGAGGTCGCTCTGCCAGCCGACTTCGCGTGATGTTCCTCCTCGACACCAACGTGGTGTCCGAACTCCGGAAGGTCAGGTCCGGCAAGGCGGATCCCGGCGTCTCCACGTGGGCGTCCCAGACGCCGCCAGGTCAGCTGTTCGTGTCGGTCATCACCACCCACGAGCTCGAGCACGGCGTGCTCCTCGCCGAACACCGCGATCCACGGCAAGGTGCGATCCTGCGCCGCTGGCTCGATGACAGCGTGATGGCCGCGTTCGACCAGCGCGTCCTGAGCGTCGACGCATCGATCGCCCGGCGCGCCGCGGCGATGCACGTACCGGATCCGGCACCGTTCCGCGACTCCCTCATCGGCGCGACCGCCGTCGTCCACAGGATGACGTTGGTCACCCGGAACGTGACGGACTTCGTTCGCTTCGACGATCTCGACGTCCTCAACCCATGGGCCGGCTGACGTCGAGCCAGACGCTCCTCCGGGAGGATGGGGTTGCCGGACCGCTGCGGACCGCCGGCGTCCGAGGTGGGGCACTCGATGGCTAGTCGAGTGGTGGCATCTCGAGGGGGTTCTCCCACCGCACCCCCGGGAAGCGTGCGAAATCCGTGTCCGCGCTCACCACGGTCAAGCCATGCTCGATGGCGAGGGCTGCGATCTGAGCGTCCGGGATGAGGTTGCCGGTCACACCGGTCGTTCGCAGCAGATCGCCGAGCACCGCGGCGGTTCGCTCGCTCACCGGCGGGATCCACGCGGGAGCGCATGCGAGCCACTGCTCGACGTACGACCACGCCTCGACCGCGGTCAGCGGCTCGCGCGTGACACGAGGGTGCGTCGTGATACGGACGAACGCACCGAGCGTCTGCCACGGGAACCCCACACGACGCGAACCGTTCAAGACCGCCTCGAGCCACCTCGCTGCTCGCGCGTGGTGAGGGCTGGTCGCATCGACGGCGTACAGCAACAGGTTCGCGTCGATGAGCATCACTCGTCCTCGAGGAGGTCGAGCACCTCGGCGACGTTGGTGACATCAACGCGTAGACCGATCGGCCTCGCTTCGTGCACGTAGGCCTGCGTCCGCTTCGGCCGGCTCAGTCCCTCCCGGATCAGTCGGTTCACTGCCTCGCTCAGTCCTAGACCTTCGTGACGACGCAGCCGCTCGACCTCGGCGGCCACGTCGTCATCGAGCTTCAGTGTCGTTCGCATGTGCCGATGTTAGCATCTTGATGCTTGGTAAGAGATGTTTCGATGTCGTCGCGAGATCTCCAGGCTGTGGACCTCCTCGTCGCTATCCACAGCCTCACGCGACCTCTCTGACGCACATCTGCCAGGACCGGTCACGCTCCAGGTCCCCGGATCCGGAGAACGCCCGTGCCCACTCGCCTTCCTGATGAAGCGACCGACGCTGCCGACACCCCGCCCGCACCGGACGAACGACCCCCGGCGCTCATCGACGATCCAGCCGTCGTCGCCGCGATCAACGCCCACGACGAGGCGCAAGTGGCACTGGTGGAGGCGAAGCATCAGCTCACCCGTGCCCGCGAGTCGGTGCGCATCGCCTTGTTCAACGCTGGCAAGCGCTACCGCGACCGTGACCTGCCCCTCCCGCGCGACGACGTGCACCGCCTCTACTGGGACCACCGCGAACTGCGCCTCACGGATCTGTCGAACGCGTTCGGCATCAGCACCGCTGAGCTCGCTCGGCTCGCCGGACCGACCGAGAGCTACGGCCGCTGCGACGACTGCCAGCTGGTGGTCCCGATGCTGCTCGACACCCGCGCACCCAAGCCGAGCTACGGCCCGCCGGTGCGGTGCGCGCCGTGCCAGGACCGCCACGAGGCGAACGCCGAGCGCGAACGGCAGCGCCAGCACGAGCTCGACCTCGCTCGAGTCGCCGCTGGCGACCTCGACCACGACCCCGGCGTCGTCCGGCTCCACGGTCGATCGCCGTACGACGGACCCGGCTGGTGATGCCGGCCGGCGCCGCCGGTCCGAGGTCGAACCGCTCCACCAGGACGGGGCCAGTAGCTGCACCTGCTACAGTATGCTCATGTTAAAGGATCGACGGCTCCAGGTCCTGCTGGAGAACGAGCAGTACCGCGCGATCGAGTCGCTCGCGGCGGAACGTCGCGTGTCCGTGGCGACCGTGGTCCGTGAAGCGCTGGCCCACTACCTCACCTCCGGACCCGACCAGCGGCGGCGCGCTGCAGCCCGGATCCTCGCCGCCGAAGCGATGACGGTCAGCGATCCTGACGAGGTCCGCAGCGAGCTCGAGGACCTGCGCGGTCGGCGCGGGTGATCCTCCTCGACACGACCGTCCTGATCTACGCCGTCGGTGGCGACCACCCGCTGCGCGGACCCGCGGCCGCCCTGGTCGACGCGGTCGGCAGCGGCGAGCTCCGAGGCACGACGACCGTCGAGGTCATCCAGGAGTTCACCCGCGTTCGAGCTCGGCGGCGCGGACGTGAGGACGCGGCCTCCCTGGCGAGCGAGCTGGTGACGCTCCTCTCCCCGTTGACGACCGTCACGTCGTCGGACCTCGTCGCTGGCCTCAGACGGTTCCGGGGTGCGGAGTCGCTCGGCTGCTTCGGCGCGGTCCTCGCCGCTGCCGCTCACCGCACCGGCGCGGTGCTGGTCACCGCCGACCGCGTCCTGCTCGCCGAACTCGACGACGCCGTGGCGCTGGACGACGCGCCCCGGATCCTGCTCGGCCGCTGATCCGTGCACCGGGACCACCGTCCACAGGTGGAACCGACCCGGATGCCCGCGGACTCGCACCCTGCGCCACGCTGCCGATCCCCCGAGCGAGCGAGGTACTGTGCTGCAGATCGATCCGGAACCGACCGACCTGACCCGGCGGCAGCGCCAGGTCCTCGCCGCGCTCCGCCGGCTCCACGAACACTCCGGTGTCCCGCCAACCCTCCGGGAGATCGGCGCCGAGGTGGGCCTGTCCTCCGCGAGCAGCGTGATCGCCCACGTCCGCGTGCTCGAGGAGCGAGGGCTCGCCGAGCGGGTGCCCGGATGCCCACGCACCTTGCGAGCCACGCCCCGGCGCAGCGAGACAGCCGCACGCTGAGATCGGTTGCGTATCGGTTGCGGTACGAGGTGGTTGCGGTACGGTTGCCCCCCGGAGGTGACCGTGGCCGTTGACGCTGGACCCGATCCCCGCGCTGCCGCGGCGCGGCTGCTCGCCGAGCACGATGAGGACTGGGTGGCGCAACTGACCGCCGAGCTCGATCGGCGCTTGAGCCGGCGTCGGCTGGAACGGGTCATGCGCGTCTGGCAGCTGTCGCGCACGGAGCTCGGCGCGCTCTTCGGCGTGTCCCGGCAGGCCGTGTCCAAGTGGATCGCCGACGACGTACCGGCCGACCGGGCCCCCTACGTGGCGGACGTGGAGGCCATCACCGACCTGCTGGAGCGGTACCTCAAGCGGGGCCGGATCGCGGCCGTGGTCCGCCGCCGCTCCCCCGGGCTCGGCGACGCGAGCCTGATCGAGCTGGTGTCGTCCGGTCGCAGCACCGAGGCGCTCCGGCTCACGCGACGGATGTTCGCCTTCACCGACGCGCACGCGTGATCGACGACGCGCTGCCCGACCGGCACGAGTGGTCCCGCATCTACGACGCCAGCTGGGACGACCCGCTCGACCCGAGCTTCGCGCGACTCCTCGGTGGCCGGTGGAACCCGCCCGGCTCCTGGCCGACGCTCTACCTCGACGAGGACGTGGTCACCGCGCGCCTGAACCTCACGCGGTTCATCGCCGACTGGCCGTACGAACCGGAGGATCTCGCCGACGACACCGGCCCGCACCTGGCCATCGCCACCCTGCCTCGTAGCCAGCGCGTCGCGGATCTCCACAGCGCCAAGGGGGTCGCGGCCGTCGGACTGCCCGCCTCCTACCCGCTCGACCGCACGGGCGAGCTGGTGGGCCCCGGTGTCTGCCAGGCGATCGGCGAGCAGGTCCACACCGCCGGGTTGCGTGGCGTGCGGTGCCGATCCGCGCAGGCCCCGCTCGGCGCGGGCCGCGAGGTGGCCTGGTTCCCGGCGACGTCACGCAGTCGCGCCCACCTCGTCACGCGGCGACCCTTCACCGACTGGTTCTGGGGGTGAGCCCGAGCGGGGCCCCGACGGACCTGGACCCGCTCGTCACCCGGCCTACCCTGCCCCGTGTGAGCTTCCGCCCGATGCACCCGGCAGGCGCACCGAACGGTGCCCAGCGCCTCGTGGTCGCCCTCGACCGCGACGGTCCGAGCTGCGTGTGGTGCTCACGCCCCTTCCCCGACCTCGTGCGGCCCACCCGCGAGCACGTGATCCCACGCGTGAAGGGCGGCCCGAGCATCCCGGAGAACGAGGTCGCCGCCTGCGCCCGGTGCAACCGCGAGCGTGGCCACGCGTCACCGGTCCAGTGGCTCGACGAGGTCCGTGCCCGCGGCCGCGAACCTCGCCCCGAGATCATCGAGGCCTCGCTCCGGCGGCTGGCGACCTACACCGAGGTCCGGGGTGGCCTGCGTCGGATCCGCGGCTACCTCCGCACCGAGCTCCGCAAGCTCGACCGAGCCCAGCGGGGACCGGCTGAGGGAGCGGCGTCCACAGGCTCGCCGGAGCCGGATCCCCTCTGACGACTCGGGTCGTGCAACCTCAGCCCGCCCCTACAACGTCAGAGACCGTGGCGCCCTACACCGGGCCCCTACTCCGCAGCTTCCTACATTGCTCATCACCGGTCTGGCCGCAGGCGTCCCGGTCAAGGTCGTCAGCGATCGGCTCGGCCACACCAAGGTCGCCATGACCCTGGACGTGTACGCCCACGTGCTTCCCGCCATGGACCGAGACGCTGCCGACCGCTTCGGGTAGCTCCTGGCTGAGCCGTCCGGATCCGGACGCGCACCGCGAGCGGAGACCTGATGCCCCACCCCAGCGACCGGGTCTCGGTACGATGTGTCCACGTCCGATTCGGAGGTGGACACATGGAGGTCGGCGTCCGGGAGCTCAAACAGCGCCTCTCCGAGTACCTCGACCGCGCGGCGCGAGGCGAGCGCATCACCGTCACCGAGCGAGGCCGCCCGAAGGCTCTGCTCGTCCCACTCGCGGGCGGCGACCACATCCAACGTGGCATCGACGAGGGCTGGATAACCCCACCCACTGAGGAAGGCGGTCTCCCAGCGGCCCCTCGCCGCGCACGAGCGACCGTGACCGTGGCCGAGATGATCGCCGAGGATCGTGGCACGTGACGCTCTACGTGGATACCAGCGCGCTGCTCAAACGCTACGTGGACGAGGCCGACAGCGATCGCTTCGTCGAGGTGCTCGCGACCGACATGGTCTGGTTGACCTGCCGGCTCACCTGGATCGAGACCTGGCGGAACCTCGGCCGCCGGCTCGATCGAGCCTCGGCTCGTGCAGCGCGGGAGGCCTTCAGCGCTGACTGGTCCCACTTCACCATCGTCGAGATCGACGACGCGCTCTGTCAGGACGCCGGCCAAGTGGCCGATACGACCGGGGCCCGCAGCCTCGATGCGCTCCACCTCGCTGCGCTCCGTCGGGCGGGTCCGACCGGGGTCACCCTGCTGACCGCCGACCTACGGCAAGCGCAGGCGGCCCGAACGCTGGGTCTCGACGTCGTCGGTGCGTGACCCCGCGTGGCGTGCCATCGGCGGTGTGCGCTCGGGCCCAGCGCCAGCCGTAGAACATCTGCTACGGTCAGCCGATGGCTGAGATACCGCAACGAGAGCTGCGCAACAACATCAGCGCCGTCCTCCGCGCCGCCGAGGCAGGGACCACGTACACGGTCACCGTCGACGGACGCCCCGTGGCCGCACTCGGTCCACACCGTCCCCGGCAGTGGGTCGGACGCGCCGATGTGGCGAGCCTGCTCGCGACACCGACGGACGAGGCGGTGCTCGAGGACGTGGTTGCGCACGATCTGGACACCGGGCTCGACCGCGACCCGTGGGCGGAGGCTTGAGAGGGTTGCTCGACACATCCGTCGTCATCGCCCACGAGGTCGCTGAGCTCCCCGAGGAGGCGGCCATCTCGGCGGCAACGCTGGCCGAGCTGCACTTCGGGGTCCTGCTCGCAGCGGACCACGACTCGCGGCGCCTGCGCCTGCGTCGGCTCACCGAGATCGAGACGCGGTTCGACCCGCTGCCGATCGACGCCTCGGTGGCTCGCTCGTACGGGATGCTCGCGCACGTCACGATCGTCGCCGGCCGCCAGCCGCGGCGACGGGCGCTCGATCTGCTCATCGCCGCCACCGCGCACGCGCACGACGTGCCTCTCTACACGCGTGATCGCGGCGATCTCGCGGCGCTCGACGTCCACGTGGACATCCGCCTCGTGTGACGCGTCGGTGGTGACCCGTCCCGACGTCAGCCGATATCGCGGCGTCGGAAACCCACCGAGCCCAGTGCAGCCAACGCGGCCGCCACCGCGACCAGCGCGAGGACCGGCGCCGCCGTGAGCGGTTCGGCGGGGACCTGCGGCGCGTGGGTGAACGGCGACAGGTTCAACGCCCACTGATCGAGCTGCAGGGCGGGGCCGAGCTGGCCGAGCAGGAGGAAGGCGACCAGCGCTCCCCACGCGAGGCCGACCAGCCGCGGCAGCCACCCGAACAGCGCCACGGTGAGCCCGGCGACGACTAGCACGGCCGGCACCTGGGCGAGCGCTGCCCCCGCCAGCCGGAGCGCCTGGCCGGGGTCACCGATCCGCAGGCCGTGCGCCAAGCCCTCCCCGGCCCCCGCGACCGCCAGCAACCAGGCGCTACCGACCACGGCGATGAGGACGTACCCACCGAACCACGCGAGCCGCGTGACCTCGGTCGCCAGGATCGGCTCCGCCCGGAGGCTCGTCTCCTCGGTCCGGGCACGTAGCAGCGCGGTCACGGTGTAGACCGACACGATCAGCGCCAGGATGCCCATCGTCGTCGCGATGAACGCGTCCACGAGCACCTCCGCGCCACCGAGCCGTTCGAGCATCTCGGCCGCGCCCGGCACGTCGTCGATGAGGTCGCTGACGCTCTCGGCCACGAACCCGTAGACCAGACCGGTGACGAACATCCCGAACGTCCACCCCAGCAACGTGCCGCGCTGCAACCGCCACGCCAGCGCGAGCGGACTGGCCAGCCACGGCGCTGCCTGCGGCTCACCGAGCCGCGCCGGCAGGAGGCCCGACCCGGTGTCACGCCGCTCGACCAGCAGGTAGGCGGCTGCCGTGCCGACGACCACCAGGGCCGCCATCACCCCGACCACCCACCACCGCTCACCGGCGAAGGGCTGCACCTCGGTGGTCCAGCCGACCGGGGACAGCCACCGCAACCACGTGGGCCCGGCCAAGCCCGCTCCGTCCGCCACGGCCCGGATCAGGAACGACACGCCGAGCACGACGCCAGCGAGACCGTTGGCGCCGCGTGCGGTCGAGGTCAGCTGCGCGGTCACCGCCGCGATGGCGGCGAACATCGCACCCGCCCCGGCGTAGACCGCGCCGAGCGCGACCGCGCCGGCGACCGCCTCGCCCTGGACGACGAGGGCGACGCTCACGCACCCGCCGATGAGGGAGCTGGAGCCGAGGGCGACGATCAGCGCCGCGGTCAACGGCGCCCGGTGACCGACGACCGTCGAGCCGACGAGATCGAGGCGACCGGCCTCCTCCTCGGCGCGGGTGTGGCGGGTGACGGTCTGCAGCGCCATGAGCGGCACCAGCACCATCTGGAAGAAGCTCATGCGCCACGTCGCCAGCCCGCCGACCGACAGCGGGTCCTGCAGCGGTCCGAGCAGCGCACCGAAGGCCGGGTTGGCCGCCACCGATCCGCCGAGCTGCCGCCTCGATGCCTCGTCGGGGTACAGCTCACCGATCGCGCCGGCGAACACCACCACGACCCCGACGATGGCGAGCACCCAGACCAGCAGCCGGACGCGGTCGAGGCGCAGCCCGAGCCGCACCAACGTCCAGGTGCCGGTCAGCGACCTCACCGCCGGCCCGTCGGGCCGTTGTCGTCGCCCCGTGCTCGGGGCGCGGTGGCATCGCCCTGCCCTCGGGGCGTGGTGTCGTAGTGGCGCAGGAACAGCTCCTCGAGCGTCGGTGGTCGGCTGACCAGCCGCCGGATCCCCGCGGCGGCCAGGCGACGCATCACCTCACCCACCGCCTCGGCGTCGACCTCGCACTCGACGAGGTGGTCGGTCACGACCAGGTCGTGCACCCCCGGTAGCGCGGCGAGGTCACCCGGCACGACGTCGAGCTCGGCGCTGATCGCGGTCCGGGTCAGGTGGCGGAGGTCGTCGATCGTGCCCTCCTCCACGATCCGGCCGTCGCGGATGATGCTGACCCGATCGCACAGCGCCTCGACCTCGCTGAGGATGTGGCTCGAGAGCAGGACCGTCCGGCCGCGGCGGCGGTCGTCCTGGATCACCGCCCGGAACTCGGCCTCCATCAGCGGGTCCAGCCCCGCTGTGGGTTCGTCGAGGAGCAGCAGCTCGACGTTCGAGGCCAGGGCGCTGATCAACGCGACCTTCTGCCGGTTGCCCTTCGAGTACGCCCGCCCCTTCTTGGTCGGGTCGAGCTGGAACCGGTCGATGAGCTCGTCGCGGCGGGCCTGGTCCACACCGCCCCGGAGCCGGCCGAGCAGATCGATGACCTCGCCACCTGACAGCTGCGGCCACAGCTCGACGTCCCCAGGGACGTAGGCCAGCCGCCCATGCAGCTCGGTGACGTCGCGCCACGGGTCGCCGCCGAGGATCGTGGCGCGGCCCCCATCGGCACGCAGGAGGCCGAGGAGGATCCGCAGAGCCGTGGTCTTGCCGGCACCGTTCGGGCCGAGGAAACCGTGGACCTCACCGGTCGCGACGGTGAGGTCGAGACCGTCGAGCGCCACCGTCGCGCCGAACGACTTGCGGAGCCCGACGATCTCGACGGCAGCTCGGTCCACGCTGGTCCCCTCTCACACCCATCCGGGACCCTACGCCCGTCACACGACGCCATCCCGAGAGAGTGCGAGATTTCCG
>NZ_JBBEBZ010000190.1:0-12760 GCF_040882075.1 Nitriliruptor sp. | reverse complement strand
GACCACGGCGGCGATGACCACGGCGGCGCCGACCGCGTCGGCGGTGACCGCGGACCCGATGACCGCGGACCACGGCTCGAGCTGGCCGATCTCACGGGCGAGCTGCCGCGGTTCGTGCGCGACCGGCTCGGACGACCTCGGCCCGTCGGCGCGGACGGCCGCGCGGTGCTCGACGACGAGGACGCGGCGACGGTCCGGGCGCTGGTCGATCTCGGGCTCGACGAGGAAGGGGCGCGCGCGGCCGTCGATGACGGCCGGGTCGCGCTCGTGCTCGCACAACAGGTCGTCGGGGGACCCCACCGGTACACCATCGCGGAGGTCTCCGAGGGGTCCGGGGTCCCCGTCGAGCTGCTGCGACGTATCCGCGTCGCGACCGGTCTGCCGCTGCCCGAACGGCTCGGTGAGGCTGATCTGCAGTGGGCCCGACTGCTCGCTCGGCTGCTCGAGGTGCTCCCTCCCGGAGCCGTGGCCTCGTCGGCGCGGGCGCGGGGGACGGCGTTGGCGATGGTCGCGCGGTCCGACCTCGGGATCGTCCGCGACGAACTGCTGCTGCCGATGCGCCAGGCCGGTGCCGACGATCTGACCGTGGCGGTCACGCTCGCGGACACGGCCAAGGAGCTCGATGGGATCGCGCGCGAGATCCTGCAGCTCACCTACGGGCTCCACCTCGAGCACCAGCTGAGCACGGAGCTCTCGGTCACCCTGACCCGTGCCGACGTGCCGGAGATCGACCTGGCCGTCGGGTTCGTCGACGTCGTCGGGTGGACCTCGCTGTCGTCCCGGATCGACCCGCAGGGCCTCGACGAGGTCCTGGACGCGTTCGAGGACCGCATCATCGAGGTGACCGCACCCCGGACGGAGGTCTCGGTCGTCAAGTTCCTCGGTGACGCGGCCATGCTCGTGGCGGCCGACGCGGTGACGCTCGCCGAGGCGATGATGGAGCTCACCACCGCGGTGCCGGCGCTCGAGGACGTGCCGCTGCGAGGGGGCCTCGCCGCGGGCCCGACGCTGGTGCGCGAGGGGGACGTGTTCGGCCCCCCCGTCAACCTCGCCGCGCGGCTCACCGACCTGGCCCGCCCGTGGCGGCTGCTGGCCGACGAACAGCTCTCCGACCAGCTCGAGGCGGCCGGCTACGGCACCCGACGCTTGCGGCCGGTGCGCATCCGCGGGGTCGGGACGCGGCGTCCCGTCAGCGTCACCTCCCGCTCCGCGGAGGCGTGAGCCCCTCGCCAGGGACGGGAGCGACCGCCCCGGGAGGTAGGCTCCGCCGCACGTCGGAGGGAGACCGGTGGCGCAGCAGTCGAGCGACGGAGCCGGGGCCGGCAAGGGGCACGGTGAGCGGCTCGCATCGGTCGACGCGACCTTCCTGGAGATGGAGACGCCGCAGGTCCACATGCACGTGGGCGGGCTGCTGATCTTCGACCCACCGCCACCGCCACCGGACGCCGCCGAGGCCTCGCGCTTCGCCAGCTTCCTCGCCCTGATCGGTGGCCGGTTGCACCAGGTGCCGCGGTACCGCCAGAAGCTGGCGTACCCGCCGCTCGGGATCGGCAACCCCGTCTGGGTCGATGACCCCGACTTCGACCTCAGCTTCCACGTGCGCCACGCCGCGCTGCCCGCGCCCGGCACGATGGCCCACCTGACCGAGTACAGCGCACGGATCCTGTCGCGCCCGCTCGACCGCGACCGGCCGTTGTGGGAGATCTACGTCATCGAAGGGCTCGAGGAGGGCCGGCTCGCCATCCTCAGCAAGTCCCACCACGCCCTGATCGACGGCCTCGACGGTGTGGAGATCACGACCGTCATGCTCGATCTCGAGCCCACCGCTCCGGAGGATGTGGCAGGTCCGCAGCCGTGGTCGCCAGCGTCGCCGCCCGGCTCTGCCGAGCTGGCCGTCGGCGCGGTCCGGGACCTCGCCACCTCGCCGCGTGAGCTGGTGCGCACCGTGCGCCGGATGGTCGACGCCCCCGCCAAGACCGCGCTCCAGGCCCTCGGCGTCGGGCGGGGTGTGCTGTCGGTGGCGCGCACCAACCTGACCAAACCGGCCCCACGGTCGCTGCTGAACTGCCCACCCGGCCAGCACCGCAGGCTCGCCGTCCAGCGCGTCCCGCTCGACGAGGTCAAGGCCATCAAGGACGCGTTCGGCACGACCGTCAACGACGTGGTCCTCGCGGCCGTCTCCGACGCGACCGGCCGCTACCTGCGCAGCCAGGGCACGCGGACCGACGGCCTGTGGCTGCGCGTCATGGTCCCGGTTTCCACGCGCGACGCCTCCGGCAGCCACGCGCTCGGCAACCGGGTGGTCTCGGTGCTCGTCGATCTGCCGATGTTCGAGATGGACGCGGTGGAACGGCTGCGTGTCTGTCACGACGCGATGGCCGACGTCCGGTCCTCCCACCAGGCGGTCGGAGCCGAGTTCCTCACCGGTCTGGCGCAGTTCGCGCCCCCGACCATCCACGCCATGGCGTCGCGGGCGGCGTCGGGGTCTCGGCTGTTCAACTTCGCGGTCACCAACGTGCCGGGACCGCAGCAGTCGATCTACTGCCTCGGTGCCCGGCTGCTCGGTTTCTTCCCGTTCTCGCCGCTGGCCGCGACCCAGTCCTACGCGGTGGGCCTGACCAGCATCGACGGGTGGCTGAACTTCGGGTTCATCGGCGGCTACGACGCGGTACCCGACCTCGACCAGGTCACCGGGTTCCTCGTCGACGCCGTGGCTGAGCTCCGGCGTTCCGCCGATGCGGTCCACGTGCGTGGCGATCTGGCACGTCAGCGGACCGCGACCGGCGAGGGTGCCGGAGGCGTCAGCGGACCTCGGCCAGCTGCGCGGGGGTGATGCGACGGAGCTCCTCGAGCTCGGTCAGCAGCCCGAGTCCGCGAGCGCGAGCGTCCTCGAGCGGCCCCGCCAAGGCTTCCTGGGAGACCTCCTCGCGTGCCTCAGCGAGCTGCGCGGCGAAGCCGAACGGGTCGTCGCCTCCGAGACGTTCAGCGAGCAGGGCGTTGTAGCCATCGAGGTCGTCGGCTTCGAGACGCTCGATGGCGTCGTCGGCGAAGGTCCGGAGCCCGGTCACGAGCTGGTCGTGGGCCTCGGCCAGCGGCGCGACCACGGGGTCATCGGCGGCATCAGCGACGGCCGATGCGTACGCCTCGAGCTGGTCGCGTTCGGCCCGCCACGCATCGGCGACCACGTCAGGGTCGTCGCCGGACGGGAGCTGGTCGGTGCTGTCGGCGTAGGTCAACGCCGCGGCTTCGAGCGCGCGCACCGACCCGATCGACGCCGACGCGTGCTCGGCCGCGTCCCGGTAGGTGGCAGCGAGATCGGCGGCCTGCCCCTCGAGACCTTCGAGACGCGCGTAGATCGGATCGATGGTCGCGACGGGCAGCATCTGCGGACGCTCGGGCAGCGGCGTCGTGGACGCGGCTTCGAGCTCGTCGGCAGCCTCCTGGAGGTCGGCCACGAGCCGGTCACCGACGTCGGTGTCGGGGCCCTCGCCGGCGATGAGCGCGAGCTGGTGGCGCAACAGCGCCGACGCCACGTTCTGGCCGTCGCGCGCCGGGACCGCGACGGCGTCACGGACCTCAGCGAGGTCAGCGGCGAGCTCGGCGCGAGCCTCGCGCTGCTCGTTGGCGGTCGCCTCGGCGTCCGCCGCCCGGATCTGCTGGACCGCGAAGACGCTGGCGATCATGAGGACGGCGAGGACGACCGCGCCGATCCACCGCCGGCCGTGACGGTCCTCGGTCACCTCCGACCTCTTCACGTCGTGGTGGGCCGAGGGGTCGTCTGCCGGGTCGGTGGTGTCAGGCTGGCGGTCGGTGGCATCGAGTCCGGGGGAGACGGACACGCGGAGCCTTCCGTGCGGGAGCGAGGGAGGTGGAGAAGGGGCGGGGAGCCGGGCACGCGCGACGGGCCGGGCCCGCGGGTGCAGAGGTGGTGCTCCACGGTACGTTCCCGCCCGCCCGCTGGGTAGGCCACGACCCTGGTCGTGAGCCCGCCTGGCCGTGTGCACGGGGTCGAACGGACGGTCGGGAGGGTCGAGGTGGTCGAGGAGCCCGAGCTCCGCGTGGTGCGGATCGACCCGGACCTGCCGTTGCCGAGCTACGCCCACGAGGGGGACGCGGGGCTGGATCTGCGGACCGCCGACGACCTCGTCCTCGCGCCCGGTGCGCGCGCGGCCGTCGCGACCGGCCTGCGGGTCGCCGTCCCCGACGGCTGGGTGGGCTTGGTCCACCCGCGGTCGGGGCTGGCGATGCGTCACGGTCTCACCGTGGCCAACGCCCCTGGGACCATCGATGCCGGGTACCGGGGCGACCTGCTGGTCCTGCTGGTCAACCTCGGTGACGAGCCGGTCAGCATCGGGCGCGGTGACCGCATCGCCCAGCTGCTGCTGCAGCGGGTCGGTCGCGCGACGGTGACCGAGGTCGGTGATCTCGATGACACCGCACGAGGTGAGGGTGGGTTCGGTTCGAGCGGTCGCTGACCGGGTGGCGCGCACGGCGCGGTCCGGTTTGCTCGCCCCTGCGCCGGGAAGTACCGTCCCCCGCCGCACGCGGATGTAGCTCAGTTGGCTAGAGCGCCACCTTGCCAAGGTGGAGGTCGCGAGTTCGAATCTCGTCATCCGCTCCACAGAACCCCGCTTCGGCGGGGTTCTGGCGTTCGCTGAGCCTGAGTCGAGTCACAGTTGAGTCACGAACGTTCGGCTGGGGCCACGGTGGCTGCCACTACGCACTGAGCGGGACCCTTTCGCACGTATCTCATCGACGTCGTTCTCGACACCAACGGTCAGGTTCGGGCGAGCCGGTCGCTGACCAGCCGGTTCAGGCTGACACCTTCCTCAGCCGCCTTGACGGCCAACTCTCGATGCAGCGACTCTGGGACACGCACGTTGAACCGACCCGAGTAGCGGCGCTCCGCTAGCGCATCGGGCACCGACTCACCCGAAGCTTGAAGATCCTCGACCACCTCTGCCACGAGCGTCGCGAGACCTTCCAACGCGGCCGTCTGCGAGTCCGCCAACCACGACAACGACGGGAACTCGGCACAGCTCGCCACGAACTCGTCATCCTCCGGGGACCACGAGACCCGGTAGGTGTAGTGCTTCACGTCAGTCACGATCGTCCTCCATCCGCTCGATGGCCTTGAGCACCTGGCGTACCTGGTAGGGCTTGGCTTGCCCCCCGCGCCCTTCCTGGATGTTCACGCGCGGGTCGCCTGCCCACGGGGTCCGGAACACCATGTGCGAGCTGCGGTGCTGCCGTGGCGGCCCGAAGTACTCGGTGCAGACCTTGACCAGGTCCCGGAACGCGACCGCCTGCGGCGCGCTCCGCATCTTCGTCAGGGTCTTCTTGACAGCAGCCATACCGCTAGTCTAGTACCAATAACGGTACCATGCACGCGTCTCCGGCAGCGTTGCCGATGCGTCACGACGGTCGTGCATCCGCGGCGACGGCCTCACCGACGCTGGAGAGTTCGCGGCGGCCAATCGAGATATACAATCAGGGATATGGAGCCTCTGTGTGATGTTCTCCGGGCCGTGCGGGCCGGCGCTGGTCTGACTCAGGCCGAGTTGGCGGAGCTGGCGGCCACGAGTCAGTCCGCGATCGCGGCGTACGAGATGGGCGCTCGTGAGCCCACCCTGGCGGTGTTGAATCGGCTCGTCCGGGCGACGGGTCACGCGCTGGACCTGCTGGCCGAGCCGGACCCGGACCTGTTCCGGCTGACCGACCTCGCCGCCGAGATCATCGACGCGCCCGATGACGCGGTCCGGTTGCGTCTGGTGTTCGAGTTCCTCCGCGCGGCAGCGTCGGACGGACATCCCCTGCGTGTGCTGGTCGCCCCGGAGCCGGCACCGACCGGCGATCCGCGCTTCGATGCCCTGCTGGCCGCGATCGCGGAGGACCTGTGCGTCCACGCCGGCATCCGTCCGCCCGCGTGGGTGCACGACGACAGCCGGTTCCTCGCCGGGTTGTGGTGGGTCAGTGACCTGCCCGCGGCGCGGGCCAGCGCGCTCGTGCACACGCCGGCGTCCTACCGGCGCCGCGGCGTGATGCTCGACCGGCACGACCTGGAGGCGGCGTGACCCGGGAACGCCTGCTGGATCGCGATGTCCCGGAACGGGCGTTCGGTGTGCTCGCCGGCAAGCTCGCGCGGCGTGGGGTGGTCGGGGAGGTCCACGTGTTCGGTGGCGCGGCGATGGTGTTGGCGTTCGATGCGCGGAGCGCGACCCGTGACGTCGATGCGTTGTTCGAGCCGGACGGCCCGGTGCTGGACGCAGCACGTGAGGTCGCCGAGGACATGGGGCTCCCGAGATCGTGGCTGAACAACCAGGCCAGCAGCTACGTCTCGGGACGGGCCGGACGCGGGACCCCCGTCTACGACCACCCCCACCTGCGGGTCATGACCACACCGACAGAGCACCTGCTGGCGATGAAGGTTCGTGCCGCCCGGGCAGCCCGCGACACCGACGACATCCGGCTCCTGCTGCAGACCCTCGACCTCGAGACGCTGGAAGAGGTCAGGGCGGTGGTCAGCCGCTACTTCCCGGATGAACCGCTCAGTGACCGGTCCCGGCTCCTCGTCGAGGACCTGCTCGCCGAACTGGATCGGCCAGCGGGGTAGGCGCGGACAGGCAGGGTCCCGAGCCCGGTTCGGCCGAGCGATCCACACAGGATCTACACGATCGGCAGGGTGTTCACTGCCGCCAGACGCCGTTCGTCGCCGTAGTCTGCCGGATGGACTCCACGGGGAGACGCGACCAAGACGGACGCGACGCACGGCACTGACCTGGATGCCGAGAGCGCAGATGCTGCGCCGTTGTCGTGCTGCCGCCGAGCAGCGAGCGGCGGCAGCCGGCGTATCGCTGCCCGGTGCGGCTTTCTGTTCTCGGATGGCTTCGACGGTCGCCGGCCGTGGCCACCGGACCGGGCCACGAAGCAGTTCATCGCCGCTCGCCGGCGATCGTGGGGGATGGTCTCATCCGAGCAGTGGGGACTGGCCGGCGACGGTCCGCAACTCGCGGCGGAAGAGGCTGTGGCGGGGATAGCGGGCGTGCAGGTCGTCGAGGTAGCAGCCGGCCTCATCCGGGCCGGTCGCGAGCGCGACGGCTTCGGCGCAGGCCGCCGCGAGGTGGGCAGCCCGGGCGTAGGCAGCACGGTGCTGGCCGCCGACGACCTCGTCGATACGCCCGGCCACCAGCCTGCGGCCGGTCGACAGCCAGCCTTGACGCTCGGGTGCTGACGGCGGGTGACGCTCGAGGTGGTCGGTGAGCAGCGTGGACAGCAGCAGGTCGTCGTTCGGGGTGGCGCGGTACCGGTCCGCCCCCTGCGGCTCCTGGTCGGCGAGGGTGGCCCGCAGCGTGTCGAGGCCGTCGTCGGGCAGCCGGTCGTAGCGCCAGCCGGTGTTGTCGGCCCTGTCGAGCAGTTCGAGCACGAGCGAGTCGCCCCAGCTCTGGTCGTGGCTGGCGTTGCTGGCGGCGACCAGCAGGAAGGGCACGACCACCGGAGCGGGGTCGCGGTCCCCGTCCCAGCCGAGAACGTCCGTGGCGTCGACGAGGCGAACGGCGTCGTTGGTGCGGCCGGCGAGCAGTAGCAGCCCGGCGGCCAGGTCGGGGCGTTGCGCGATCGGCTCGCCGTCGGTCCGGTTCGCCTCGGAGGTCAGCACGTCGTCGGGTTCACCGACGGCCGTGGCCACGTCGACGAGACCAAGCAGCCGGTCGAGTGTCGGGTCGGCCCGCCAGGCGGTCTGGTGAGCGGCCAGCACGCCCGCGTCGTCCCTGTCGCCGGCGGCCAGCAGCACCGCCCGCGCCGCGATCGACCCGATCACGCGTCCCTCCGGCTCGAGGCGGGCGAGCGCCTCGGTCGCGGCCTGCCGGGCGTCGCCGAGCCGACCGGTGCCCACCAGGGCATCGATCCAGTCGCGGTAGGCGTCGGCCTGCTGGTCGCTGGGGGTGCGGGCGAGTCCGTCGACGCCGCCGCGCCGCTCGGTGGCCTCGGTCAGCAGCCGTAGGGCTTGCGTCCCGAACCCGTAGCTGGCCGGGACCGCCGCGAGCCGGGCGAGCAGGTCGGGCAGCACCGCCTCGAGCTCGCTCAGCGGCTCGCGTCGGGTCGCCTCGAGGGCGGCAAGGGTGGGGTGTCGCCGAGGTAGGCGGTGTTCTCCATGGCCGCGAGCAGGGCCGCGGCCCGGGTCGCGGCCGGTTCGCTGTCCCACACCGCCCGCAGGTAGCGGTGCTTGGCCTCACCCATGTCGGTGGCGATCAGTTCCTCAGGCGTGCCCGCTCCGGGGAACCCGCCCTCGTCGTACTCGGCCTGCATCGCGGCGAACAGCTCCCGGTGGACCTCCCGTGCGGTACCGGCGTCGTCGGCGAGCAGCGCCCTCGGCGCGCTCACCTGCCGGAACCCGGGTCGCGTGATCGACCAGGATCTCGCGCAGCTGCCCCGCCGACTGCGCGTCCAGGCGCTGCTCGAGCGCCTCCAGGAACGGACCAAGCCCGACGTTCTCGTGACACACGTCGTCACCTCCACTGGTCACCGTCGGGGACCGTAGGTCAAGGCTGGACGCACCCTGTGACATCGGCCTCGGCCGGCCGGGCTCGGCGTCTCAACGTTCCTGTAGGTTCGGCGGCGAGTGATGGTTCCGAACAGGCGGAGGTCAGAACGTGGGTTCGCAGTTCCCGCCGTGCGCGGACTGTGGCGACCCGGATGCCCGCACGAGCCTCAGCGGCACGCAGGTGTGCGACCGTTGCCTCAACGGTCGGGTCAGCCAGCGGACCGGCTGGTCGCGGCTGCCCGACCCGCCGCCCGACGAGGTGATGCGGACGGCGGACGACCGCGAGGTGCGGTTCTGTTACCGGTTGACGTGGGCGCCGTCGGGGGTGATGAGCGCCGAAGCTGAGGAGGCCGATCAGCCGCCGGGCGACGGGTTCCGGTTCGGGGTGTACGGCGAGCACGACGCTGACCCGGACGCGGTCCTCGCGCAGTTGCGCCGCGTCGTGCACCGTGAGGTCGGCCGGGCTTACCTCGAGCCGCACGCGTCCGGCGCGGAGGTCGGGGGGACCCGCTGGATGATCGCCGGTGACGACGTCGCCGGTCGGATCGACTGGTCGGGGGACGGTTCCGTGCGCGAGCCGTCGGTGGTGATCGATGGCCGCCGCTTCGACTGGGACGAGTTCGGACGGATGGTGGCGAGCTTCGAGGGATGGGAGTTCCGGATGCGGCTCGACGACAGCTCGGACGGTGTCGGTGCAGGCACTGGCGGCGAGGGCGAGGAACACGACGGGGGCGAGGCCGGCGAGGTGATCGCGCTGTTCGGCGGCCGCGGCTCGGCTGGCCGCGACACGACCGCCGTGCCGTCGATCGACGAGGTGCTCGCCGGGTTCCTCGCCGTCCAGCGTGAGCGGCTCGCCGCGTCGACCTACGCCCGCTACGACGACATCGTCGACCTTCTTCGCCACTGCCTCAACGGCTACGGCTACCAGTCGCTGACCGGTGCCGAGGCGCAGGCGTGGCAGGAGGCGTTCGACGCGGGCGACGAGGAGGCGTTCACGCGGCTCTGCGGTCCGGAACGGATCGTGGAGCACTACGGCGAGTTCCTCGGCTACTTCATGGTCCGCAAGGTGGCCGCCTCCAAGCAGCAGCTCAAGGACGCCGGCACGGTCACCAAGCGCCTCGCCCGTTGGCTGGCCGAGGAGGGGGTGGTGGAGACCGACGCCGCCGAGCAGGCGCGAGACCGCGCCGCGGATGCCGGCCGCGAGCTGCCGCGGGCCGACGAGCTCGGCCACCATCTGTTCCTCCACTCGCAGCGCACCCGGCTGCCGGAGGACCCCGATGACATCCCCGACCAGGACTGGGTCGAGGACCACCTGCCGATCACCCGCATCGAGGACGGCCGGCTGTGGTTCGACGACATCGGCCCGGTCGAGGTTCCGACCGCGGCCAGCGACCTCGCCGAGGTCGGCTGGCACGTCACCGTCGTTCTGGCTCGGCTCGACGGCGCGTGGCGGCTCGTGCAGGTCGGCACGGTCTACCCGTGACCATCCGCGTGCGTTCGCCCTCGATGGCCCAGGCCCGGTCCGTGTCCGCGGCGCTGAATGCAGTGCTGCTGGAGGAGCAGGCGGGCTGGCTGATCTTCGAACGTGGGGTCGTCTACGCCGACCACGGACACGTCACCGAGCTCAAGGCGACGGATACCGAGGTCACGGGGATGGTGCTGGGCTCCAGCCCGTATCGGGTGGCGATCCGCCTCTCCGACGGCCTGCTCACCTTCGACTGCTCGTGCCCGATGGGCGACGATCGCACCTTCTGTAAGCACCTCGTTGCCGTCGGACTCGAGGTGGCCGGCGACGGCCCGGACGCGAGGGATCGCCACCCAACCGATGACCTCGCCACGCACCTGCAAGGCGAAGACCCTGGTCGCGGCGGCGGGGAACGTGCCGACCTCGGACAGATCGAGGCGTGGCTCGCCGGCCAGCCTGCCGAGCGCCTCCGCGGCCTGCTGGTCGACCGTGCCGGCAAGGACCCGGAGCTCTGCCGCCAGCTGGGCAGGCTGGCAGCGGCCGAAGGGCAGGGCCGGCTCGATGTGGCGCCCTACCGGGCCGCGATCGAGGACGCGTTCGCCTTGGCGAGCTTCGACGGGTTCGGCTTCGTGCACGACCGCGATGCCTGGGCGTGGCGCGACGAGGTCGAGGCGGTGCTGGCGGACCTCGACGCACTGCTGGAGTCCGGGTTCGCGGCGGAGGTTGTCGACCTCGCCGAGCTGGCGCTGGACGAACTGAACGGGAGCGTCGGTCACATCGACGACTCCGACGGGCACCTGTACGACCTGTTCGAACGCGCGATGGCGCTGCACCTCGACGCCTGCCGGCACGCGCGCCCGGACCCCGTCGTCCTCGCTGAGAAGCTGGTCCGATGGGCGCTCGAGTACGAGCTCGACCGCTACCTCGGCGCGGTCAGCGACTACGCCCCCGTGCTGGGCGACGACGGGCTGGCCGCCTACCGCGCCGTGGCTGAGGAGCACTGGGCGGACGTGCCGACCCTCACTCCCGGCGACGACCGGCGGGAGGGGTTCACCGACCGCTTCCGGATCCGCACCATCATGGAGCACCTCGCCGCCGCGACCGGTGGGCTCGACGAGCTGCTGGAGGTCATGGCCCGCGACCAGTCGTCCGGGTACGCGTTCCTGCGCCTCGCGGAGGCGTGCCGGGACCACGGCCGCGAAGATCTCGCGCTGGAGTGGGCCGAGCAGGGCCGCGCCGCCTTCCCCGGTGAGCTGCGGCTGCTGGAGCTGCTCGTCGACCTCCACACGGCCTCGGGCCGGTCGGCCGAGGCGCTCGCCGCCGCCACGGAGTTGTTCACCCGCGCACCCTCCGTGGACGCTTACCGGCGGCTCGGCATCTGCGCCGAGGCGCTCGATGCGTGGCCGGCCGAACGCGAGGCCGCCCTGGCCAGGCTACGCGACACGATCGAGCGCCAGCGCCAGCGCCAGCGACAGCAGACGGCGACGCGCCGGTCGCCCTGGCACCGGCCCGACGGCAGCACCCTGGTGGAGATCTTGCTGTCCGAGGAGGACATCGACGCGGCCTGGAGGGCGGCCGAGGCGCACGGATGCCGGCCCGACCTCGAACTCCAGCTCGCCGAACGCCGCGCCGACCACCATCCCTCCGACGCGATCGCGGTCTACCGCCGCCACCTCGACCGCGCCCTCGAGCCGGCCAAGGACCACGCCTACGCCGAGGTGGTGCGACTGCTCACGCTGTTGCGACCCCTCTACCAACGGCTCGACCAGGACGCCGACTTCGACCGTGTCGTGTCCGAGATCCGCATCAGCTACAAGCGGCGCCGCAACCTCATCAAGCGTCTCGACCGCGCCCGGCTGTGACCGGCGGGAGCCCCAACCGTCCGCGTTATCATCTCCGACCGACGGCCCGTCACCCGTGGGTGACCTACCATGTTGGCGTGTTGGAGGAGCCCATGGCACGCGTGAAGACCGAGGTCCAGCTCGATGAGCGGCTGCTGCAACGTCTCGAGCAGCGCGCCAGCGCCACCGGCCACGATCGTGACCAGGTCATCGAGGATGCGCTGCGCCGGCAGTTCGATGACGACGACCTTCAGCACGTGGCCACCAACGTCCGTGGGCGTAGCGATCTCACTGACGAGCAGGCCCTCGAGTTGGCCTACGCCGAACTCGAGGCGATGCGAGCCGAGCGCCGCGCCGCCTCGTGATCACCGTCCAGCGGCGGGTGGTGCTCGACCCTGGCGTCCTGCTCTCAGGGTTCATCTCCTCGGGTGGCATCACCGCAAGCCTGCTCGACGCTGTTCTCGAGCGCCGAGTCGTCGCGATCGTCTCGCCACGGCTGGTGCGTGAGCTGCACACCGTCCTGCTCCGCGACAAGTTCCGCAGGTACGCAAGCCCGGAGGAGGTCGACGCGTTCGTGGTCCGGCTACTCGCATCGAGCGATGTCGTTGACGATCCCCAGCAGGTCCCAGCCATCAGTCGGGACCCCGACGACGACTACATCATCGCGCTCGCGAGAGCGGAGCAGGATGTCGTCGTCTCCGGCGACGACGATCTGCTCACCCTCGAGCTCTCGGACGTCGAGGTGCTCACACCCCGAGTCTTCCTCGAAACGCTCGTAGACCCCGGATGAGGTTCGGGTCGCGGCAACCACCGCCCGTTGGGCGCGGCCGGCGCTCGCTGTGGAACCTGCCTGACGGTGGGTTTCGGAGCGCCGGGATAAACCGGCATGGAGGAGGAGATGGAAACGCTCTACAC
>NZ_JBBEBZ010000189.1:0-12797 GCF_040882075.1 Nitriliruptor sp. | reverse complement strand
GCTTCTGCTTGCCCGTGTAGAACGGGTGGCACTGGTTGCACAGCTCGACCGAGATCTTGTCGACCGTCGCGCGGGTCTCGAAGCTGTTCCCGCACGAGCACGTCACGGTGGCGAGCGAGTAGTCGGGGTGGATGCCCTGCTTCATGTCGTGTCGTCTTCCTGCGTGCATCGCGCCGAGGCGCCGCACAGCTGACCGGGGTTCGTGACGAGAGGCGGCGGGCCGCGGGGTCGTCCGAGGAAGGACGGGGAGCCGGGAGGCCGCGCACGGAGCACGCCTCTGCGGCGCGCGCCGGGAGACGGTACCGAGCCGCCGGCGCGCCGTCACCTCAGCGGCGGCGCGAGCGCACGGAGCTCAACGCTCCGAGGCCCTCCCCCGCGCGTCAGGGCGTCACCGACGCCACCGCGAGGACGCGCCGCACGAGCGACTCGTCCCCCGCTACCTCGATCCCATCGACGCCGGGCGCGTCGGAGCGGCCCGAGACCAGCGCGAGCAGGTCGGCGTCCGTCAACCGCAACGTCGCCGATGCCGACGCCGTGGCTGCAGCGTCGCGGAGCAGCTCACCGTTGCTCAGGTCGAGGACGGCGGGGTCACGGTGGGGCAACCGGACCGCCAGGCTGTCGCCACCCTCCACGCGGGATGGCAGCGCGCGTGCCCACGCCCGGAGCCCTTGCTCGACCGACTGCGACACGTGCGGGCCGGAGAACCCATCGAGCCGTCGGACGGCCGCACGGACGTCCCGCTCGTGACAGACCAGGTCGAAGACGCGCTGCCGCAGGGCCGCCGAGGTCCGCATGGGCCCGACCAGGGATGCCGTCTCCTCCTCGAGCTGCTCGGGTCGCAGCTGAGCGAGGACCGCGAGCCGACGGTCGAAGGCGTCACGCGCTTCGGCGCGGAGCTGGTCGTGACCGAGCCGCCGACGGGACTCGACGTCGCGTTCGAGGAACCGGCCGACATCACCGGTCAGATGTGGCAGGTCGGGCACCTCGACGTCCGGGTCGAGGTCCGCGTCCCCGAGCAGGCGCCGCTCGAGCCCGATGCAGTGCGCGAGCTGGTCGTGGACGTCCCAGCCGGGACAGCCGGTCTCGGTGCCCCACGCCTCGTCCGACAGCTCGTCGGTGGCCGCGAGCAACCCCTCGAGGGCCGCCCGGTAGGCGCCGACGAGCTGGTCGCGCTGCGCGGTGCGGTCGGGTCGTCGGGCGTCGGCCACAGCTTTCCTCCCTCGGGCGGACCGGGCACGCTAACCCTCACCGTGACCCCGGTGCGTCGAGCCGGCTCCGAACGCCGGTGCTGTGCCCCCATCGTGTGGCACCCTGTCCCTCCGGACGGAGCCCGACCCGTCACGACCCGCGCGACACCACACCGAGGAGAACCATCCCGTGAGCCAGCAGCAGCTGCCGGGCTACGCCCCCGACGCCGTCGCGAACCAGAGCGAGGACGTCCGGTCCCGCTTCATGACGCGCGTCTACCTGAACCTGCTGGCCGGGATCGGTGCGTTCATCGCGATCGAGACCTGGCTGTTCACCAGCGGGCTCGCCTACGACATCGCCAACGCCATGCTCAGCGTGTCGTGGCTGCTGGTCCTCGGCGGGTTCATGCTGGTGTCGTGGCTCGGGTCGTCGTTCGCCTGGAAGGCGACCTCCCCCGCCATGCAGTACGGCGGCTACGCGCTGATGGTCGCCGTGTACGCGGTGATCTTCACCCTCCCGCTGGCCTACGCCGAGCAGGAGTTCCCCGGGGTCATCTCGACGGCGGCGTGGATCTCCATCATCGCCTTCATCGGCCTCTCCGGCATCGCCCTGACCACCAGCAAGGACTTCAGCTTCCTGCGTGGCCTGCTGATGTGGGCCGGACTCCTCGCCCTCGGGGCCATCGTCGCAGCCGTGATCTTCCCCTCCATCGAGCTCGGCGCGTGGTTCTCGGTCGCGATGATCGGGCTCGCCGGCGGCGCGATCCTCTACGACACCCAGAAGATCTACCGCTCCTACCCCGCCGACCGGCAGGTCGCCGCTGCGATGAGCCTGTTCGCGTCCGTGGCCCTCATGTTCTGGTACGTGCTGCGGCTGCTCAGCCGCCGCTGACCGCGCGAGGCCACGTCCACGCGGTGCGGATGATGAGGGCCAGGATCGCGACCTCCAGACCGATCGCGAGGCCGTAGTAGTAGGTCCAGGTCTCACCGAGGGCGTTGCCCGCAGAGACGAGCACGTAGACCGGCGCCACGACGAAGTTGGTCGTCCGGTTCGCTCGCATCGGCAGCGGCGCGGAGAGCGTCACCATCAGGATGGGGATCGCCACGAGCGTGAGCGCTCCGGTGGCCCAGGCCTGGCTGATGTCGAACTCCCAGACGATGCCGGCCAGGATGTCGTCGACGACGCCAGGCAGGTACAGGCCGAGGATGTCGACGTAGGCGTAGAGGAACATGAAGCTGGTCCACGCTGCCGCCAGCTTGGCCTGGACCGGTAGCTGCGGCTCCGCTGGGGTGGCGATGGCGCGGGCATCGTCCTGCATGTCGGTGTGCATGTCGTCTCCGTGTGGTTGATGGTCGGGTCAAGCCCGCCCTGAGGTGGCGGCCGTGAGATGCCCGTCCACGGGTGAGCGGACGCCCTTGACGAGCAGGTAGGCGATGAGCCAGAACTCGGCGACGGTGGGCGCGGACAGGACGGCGTGCACCACGTCGGGCAGGTCGGGGAACAGGAACGCCGCGAGCGTGTCGACGATCCAGCTGACGCCTGCGACCGCGAGCAGCACGCTCAGCGCCCGGGGGAACGCCGCCGATCGGTGGGCGAGGTCGTCGCGGCTGCTGCCATCGGTCCGGCGGCTCGACCTCGCTCGTCCGGTCGGACGGCTCGGATCTCGTGCTTCTGGCTGAGTCGCCCCCGGGCCCCGTCCCTAGGCTGGGTTGATGGTGATCAACAGCCTCCGGGCCCTCTGGGACGAGCCACGTCCCGCACACCCGCCCGCTCGGGTGTGGCGCGACTGGGCACTGCTCGGTGTGATGCTGGGGGCCTCGGTCGTCGAGGCCGTGCTCCGCGGCGACCGGGAGGGGATGCCGGTCGCCATCGCGGTGAGCGTCGTGATCGGCCTCACGCTGCTGTGGCGCCGGACCCACCCCGTCGCGGCCATCACGGTCGCGTTCGGCACGCTGATCGCCTTCGACGTGGCGCGGATCCTCGTGCTCGAGGTGACCGGTCTCCGCAGCATCGCCGCCGCGCTCGTCCTGCCCTACGCGCTGTTCCGCTGGGGCTCGGGTCGTGAGGCCACCACCGGGCTGGGGCTCATCCTCGTGTGGCTGGGGGTCACCCACGTCGCCGATCCGACGACGCCGGCCGAGGTCGTCGCCGGCTACGGGTTCTTCCTGTTCTCGGCCGCGCTCGGTGCCGCCCTCCGGTTCCACGCCGCCGGGCGCCTCCGCGCCGTCGAGCAGGCGGAGCTACGCCAGCGTCACGACCTCGCCCGCGACCTGCACGACACCATCGGCCACCACGTCTCGGGCATCGTCATCCAGGCCCAGGCTGGACAGGCGCTCGGGGCCGCCGACCCCGAGCGTGGGATGGCCGTGCTGGCGACGATCGAGGCCGCCACATCGCAGGCGCTGACCGAGATGCGCGCCATCGTCGGGGTCCTCCGCGACGACGACGCTCCGGACCTCTCCCCTCAGCCGGGTATCCCCGACATCACACGGCTCGCCCGCCCGACCGGCACGCCACGTGTCCACGCGCAGATGGCCGGCACCCTCGACGACGTGCCGTCAGCGGTCGGTATCGCGCTCTACCGGATCGCCCAGGAAGCCGTCACGAACGTCCGGCGCCACGCGACGGACGCCACCCGGGTCAGCATCGAGGTCGTCGGCGATGCGGAGCGGGTCCGTCTGACCGTCCGCGACGACGGCGGCCCGACGGCTTCGAGCCCGCCACCGACGTCCGGGCTCGGCCTGGTCGGCATGCGGGAGCGCACCTCGTTGCTCGGCGGTTCCCTCGACGTCGGCCCAGACCCTGGCGGAGGTTGGCTGGTGGAGGCGACCCTGCCCAAGCAGATGCCGACCCCGAGCCGAGCGCGTGCCACGCGGGGGACGGTGTAGAGGTGGCCATCCGCGTGCTCATCGCCGACGACCAGGAGATCGTCCGGACGGGCCTGGCCATGATCCTCGACGCAGCGCCCGACATCGAGGTCGTCGGCCAAGCCGCCGATGGCCTCCACGCCGTCCAGCTCGCCCGCGAGCTGCGACCGGACGTCTGCCTGTTCGACATCCGCATGCCCCACCTGGATGGGATCGAGGCGACGCGCCAGCTCGCCGGCCCCGACGTCGCCGATCCGCTCACCGTCGTCGTGATCACGACGTTCGATCTCGACGAGTACGTCCACGGCGCGCTGAGGGCCGGTGCCCGCGGGTTCCTCCTCAAGGACGCTGGCCCGACGCTGCTGACGCAGGCGATCCACGCTGCTGCTCGAGGTGATGCGTTGATCGCCCCGAGCATCACCGTGCGGTTGCTCGCCACGTTCGCAGCCTCCCACGACGGCCCCCCGCCGACACAACCGATCGAGCCGCTCACCGCCCGGGAGGACGAGGTCCTGCTGTCGGTGAAGACCCACCTCGCTGCCCTCATGCGCAAGCTCGACGCACGCAACCGCGTCGAGATCGCGATGTGGGCCCACGAGACCGGACGCACCACGGCCCGGAGGAACCGGAACCCCGGAGGCGCCGCGGTGGACCTGTGTAGCCGGCGCTACGACAGGTTGGACTTGCTGATCAGCTGCAGGAACTGTTCGTTGGACTTGGCGGCCTTGAGCTTGTCGATCAGCAGGTGCAGCGAGGCTTCGGTGTCCATCGTCGACAGCAGGCGGCGCAGCTTCCAGATCGTGTCGATCTGATCCTGCGGCAGCAGCAGGTCCTCACGGCGCGTGCCGGACGCCTGGATGTCGATCGCCGGGAAGATGCGCTTCTGCTCCATCCGCCGATCGAGGCGCAGCTCCATGTTCCCCGTGCCCTTGAACTCCTCGAAGATGACGTCGTCCATCTTCGAACCGGTCTCGATCAGGGCGGTCGCGATGATCGTCAGCGACCCACCCTCCTCGATGTTCCGCGCGGCGCCGAAGAAGCGCTTCGGCGGGTACAGCGCGGCCGAGTCGATGCCGCCGGACATGATCCGGCCCGAGGTCGGGGCGGTCTGGTTGTAGGCCCGGCCGAGCCGGGTGATCGAGTCGAGGAGGATGACCACGTCGCGGCCGCGTTCGGCCAGACGCTTGGCTCGCTCGATGGTGAGTTCGGCGACCTGGGTGTGGTCCTCGGCCGGTCGGTCGAAGGTCGAGGAGATGACCTCGCCATCGGTCGACCGTTCGAAGTCGGTGACCTCCTCGGGACGCTCGTCGACGAGGACGACCATCAGGTGCAGGTCGGGGTCGGACGCCTCGATGGCCGCGGCGAGCTGCTTGAGGACGGTGGTCTTGCCGGCCTTCGGCGGTGACACGATCAGGCCGCGCTGGCCCTTGCCGATGGGGGTGAACATGTCGACGAGGCGCATCGCCATGGTGGCGTTCTCGCCACCGGCGAGGCGGAGCCGCTCGTCGGGGAACAGCGGCGTGAGGTCCTTGAACTCCGGTCGCTTCGGTTGCCCGTCGAGGTCGGCGACGGCGACGCCCTCGATGGTGTCGACCCGGCCGAGGGCGGGGAACTTGTCGTTGTTGCGGTTGCGACGGATCGGGCCGGCGACCCGATCCCCGCGGCGCAGGTCGTAGCGCCGCACGAACGACTGCGACACGTAGACGTCCTTCGGACCGGACAGGTACCCGGTCACCCGCAGGAAGCCGTACCCCTCGGGCAGCAGGTCGAGGATCCCTTCGCGCACCTCGGCGTCGTCGAGGTTCTCCTGGTTGCCCTGCCCCTGGCCACCGGGGCGGTTCTTGCGTCGACGTTCGCGCTTGGCGCGGTTGCGGCTGCCGTCGCTGTCGCCATCGTCGTCGCGGTCCTCACGTTGGGAACCACGGTCGTCGCGCTGCTGGCCCCGGTCGTCGCGCTGGCGGTCATCACGCTGCGGGCCCCGGTCGTCACGCTGCGGGCCCCGGTCGTCGCGCTGGCGACCTTCGCGCTGCTGGCCCCCGGCGTCGCCGCGCTGGTCGCGATCGCGTTCGCGGCCGCCGCGCTCGCCGCTGCCCTCGCGGTCGACGCGCTCGGCGCTGCCCTCGCGGTCGGCGCGGCCCCCGCCCTCGTCCGAGCGGTAGGTGCCCCGACGCCGGGCGACGAGGGCGTCCGCGGCCGAGCTGTTGGACCCGCCACCGTCCGGTGCGGAGCCGTTGCTGGCCTCGGCCTGTGCGGGCGCCTCAGCCGGACCGGCGTCGGCACCCTTCGAGTTCTCAGCTGCGGCCCCGATGATGAGGTCGACGAGGTCGGCCTTCTTCATCCGTTGGTAGCCGCGGAGCTCGAGGGCTCCGGCGATCTCGCGGAGCTCCGCGAGCGCCTTGCGCTCCAGCAGCGAGCGGTCCATCTGGTTCTCCCCGTCGATCGGCCTCGTCGGCCGCTCAGGTAGGTCAGGTCAGCGGTCCAGCAGGACCGCGTGGCAGGTGGTGAGCTCAGGCTTCGAGCGCGGCCTGGTAGGTCTCCCAGTCGGCGAGGAAGCGTTCGAGGCCCGCATCGGTCAGCGGGTGGTGCACCATCTGCTCGAAGACCTTGCTCGGCAGCGTCGCCGCCTGGGCACCGACGGCCGCGGCCTGTGCGACGTGCTGCGGTGACCGCAGGGAGGCGGCGAGCACCTCGGTGGTGTAGCCCTGGACGCGGAAGATGTCGGCGATCTCGGCGATGAGCGCGATCCCGTCGTTGGCGATGTCGTCGAGCCGGCCCGCGAACGGGGACACGTAGGTGGCGCCCGCGCCGGCGGCCAGGATCGCCTGGGTGGCCGAGAAGCACAGCGTCACGTTGGTCTTGACGCCCTCATCGGTCAGCTTCCGGCACGCGCCGAGCCCGTCGGGCGTCAGCGGGAGCTTGATGACGACGTTGTCGGCGATGGCCGCCAGTTCGCTGGCCTCGCGGAGCATGCCGTCGGTGTCGGTCGCGACGACCTCGGCGCTGACATCACCGTCGACCTCGGCGCAGATCTCGCGGATCATGTCGGCGAAGTCGCGCTTCTCCTTGGCGGCCAGGCTCGGGTTCGTGGTCACGCCATCGAGGACGCCCCACCGGTTGATCTCGGTGATCTCGGCGAGGTTGGCGGTGTCGAGGAACAGCTTCACGGCAAGCTCCGGTACGGGCAGGCCGACACGGGCGGAGCCGCGAGCCTGGCGGCGAGGAAGGGGACGTACCGACGCAGGTCCCGCGCGAGGAGGTTCGTCACCCGGTCGATCTGCGGCAAGCCCGGGGGCTTCGGCGACGCGGAACGCGGTGACCCGACGGGGTCGACCGCTGGCGTTCCGGGTGGGGAGTCCCCGCGTCGGACGCGACGCGGTACGGCGGCATCATACTCCGCGTCGTGGGCACCGCACGCAGTCCGAACCGACCGGTCCATCGCCGGCGAGCCCGCACCCGCCCGCGGGACAGGTGACGGCACCCGACAGGTCGACCTCGGCCGCGTGGGCCTCGAAACCGTGCTGCGCCGCGAGCGCCTCCACCCGTGCCAGGACGTCACCGCGGACGCCGTCGATGACCGCCACGACGGACGGGCCCGCACCCGACAGCCACGCGTGGACGCCAGCGTCACGGAGCTCGGCGACCACGGCGCCCGTCGCCGGCATCGCTTCGAAGCGGGCCGGCTCGTGCAGACGGTCACCGGCCAGCGACACCGCAGCCGGCCAGGCGCCGAGCAACGCCCCGAGCACGTGGCCCGCCCGCGCAGCCTGCACCGACGCATCCGCACGGGACAGGGTCCTCGGCAGCACCGCACGGGCGGAGGTGGTCGCCTGGCGCGTCGTCGGGACCAGCACCAGGGGACGCAGCGTCGGGGTCGGGTTGACCCGCCGGATCACCAGCCCCCCCGCGTCGTCGGTCGCGCAGGCGACCAGACCGCCGGCGATCGCCGGTGCCACGTTGTCGGGGTGCCCCTCGATCCGGGTCGCGAGCCCGATGAGGTCACGGTCGCCGACCGCGACCTCGGTCAGCGCGCGCCCGAGCACGAGCCCGGCGACGATCGCCGACGACGACGACCCGAGCCCGCGTTCGAGCGGGACCGTGCTCCGCGAACGGAGCGCGACGTCCGGCACCGCGACGTCGTGGTGCTCGCAGAACGCCACCAGCGAACGCCAGACCAGGTTGTCGTCACCGGAGGCGATCTCGCCCGCTCCCTCGTCCTCGCACCGGACCCGCTCGTCCTGGTCCGCGCGAGGCAGGGAGCCGACGTGGAGGCTGAGACGGAACCGCCCCGTCCCCCGCAGCGCCAGACCGAAGGCGTCGAAGCCGGGACCGAGGTTGGCGGTGGTCGCCGGGACGCTGACGGTGTGGTGGACGAGGGTCGCGGCGGAGCTCACCTGTGCAGCCCGAGAGCCTCGGCCGCGACGCCGACCTCAGCGGCGATGGTCACCGGTGGCGACGCGCCGTTGATGGCCCACTCGGGGTCCTTCAACCCGTGACCGGTCAACACACAGACGACGGTCTGGCCGCGTTCGAGCTCGCCCGCGGCGTGCAGTTGCAGCAGCCCGGCGACGGACGCGGCCGACGCCATCTCGACGAAGACACCCTGGCGGGCGAGCTGGCGGTAGGCGGCGATGATCTCGCGGTCGGTCACGGCACGGATCGAGCCGTTCGAGTCGCGGGCCGCTTCGACCGCCTGCTCCCACGATGCCGGGTTGCCGATGCGGATCGCCGTCGCGACGGTCTCCGGCTTCTCGACCGGGTGCCCGAGCACCAGCGGAGCCGCGCCGGCCGCCTGGTAGCCGCGCATGACGGGGAGCGCGTCGATCGTGCCGTCGGCGCTGTACTCGCGGTAGCCGCGCCAGTAGGCGGTGATGTTGCCCGCGTTGCCGACCGGCATGACGTGCACGTCGGGAGCACGCCCGAGCTGGTCGCACACCTCCCACGCACCGGTGCGTTGACCGTCGATCCGGTAGGGGTTGACCGAGTTGACCAGGCTCACCGCGTACTCATCGGCGAGCTGGCGGCACATCAGCAGCGCCTGGTCGAAGTTGCCGTCGATCTCCAACACCTGCGCCCCGTGGACCAGCGCCTGGGCGAGCTTGCCGAGGGCGATCTTGCCCTTCGGCACGATGACCCCGCAGGTCATCCCGGCCTTGGCGGCGTACGCGGCCGCCGACGCCGAGGTGTTGCCGGTCGAGGCGCAGATGACGGCTTCGGCGCCCTCCTCCTTGGCCTTGCTGATCGCCAACGTCATACCCCGGTCCTTGAAGGACCCGGTGGGGTTGACGCCGTCGTACTTGAGGTGGACCTCGCAGCCGGTGAGCTCGGAGAGCACCTCGGAGACGATCAGCGGCGTCCCACCCTCGCGCAGCGTCACGACGGGCGTGGCGTCGGTGACCGGCATGCGGTCGCGGTACTCGTGGAGCAGCCCCTGCCAGACGTGGGCTCCCCGGTGCATATCCGCGCCGCTCACTCCCACACCTCCGACTCGACCCGCAGGACGCTGGTGACCTTGCGGACCGCCGACGACGCTTCGAGCGCGTCGACGCAGGTCCGCAGGTCGCCTTCGCGCGCCCGGTGGGTGATGAGCACGAGCTGGGCGGTGTCGCCCGAGCCCTCCTGCCACACCTGCGCGATCGAGACGGTGTGGTCCCCGAACGTGCGCGCGACCTCGGCGAGCACACCCGGCTCGTCCTCGACGTCGAGCAGCACGTAGTACTGGGTCTGCAGGTCCTCGATCGGACGGAGGCGCTTGCGTCGGTGGCTCGAGGGGAACGGTCCCGGCGCTTGCTGCAAGAGGTTCCGAGCCACGTCGATGACGTCGCCGACGATGGCCGACCCGGTCGGCATCCCGCCCGCGCCGCGGCCGTAGAACATCAGCTCACCCGCGGCCTCGGCCTCGACGTAGACGGCGTTGAACGACTCGCGGACGCCGGCGAGCGGGTGCGCCTTCGGCAGGAACGTCGGGTGGACCCGGACCGCCACCTCGTCGTCGATCTCCGAGGCGATACCGAGCAGTTTGATCACGTACCCGAGCCGGGACGCGACCTCGATGTCGGTGGCACTGACCTGCTCGATGCCCTCGCGGAAGACATCCGCGGCGTGCACGGTCGTGTCGAAGGCGAGGGAGGCGATGATCGCGGCCTTCGATGCCGCATCGTGTCCACCGACGTCGGAGGTCGGGTCCGCTTCCGCGAAGCCGAGCGCCTGGGCCTCGGACAGGACGTCGGCGTAGGCGGCGCCCTCTTCGGTCATCCGGGTGAGGATGTAGTTGGTGGTCCCGTTCAGTATCCCGACGACCCGGGTGACCCGGTCCCCCGCGAGGGACTCCTTGAGCGGCTTGATGATCGGGATCGCGCCCGCGACCGCTGCCTCGTAGGCGAGGTCGACGCCACCGGCCCGGGCAGCCTCGGCCAGCTCGGGGCCCTCGTGGGCGATCAGTTCCTTGTTGGCGGTCACCACGGGCTTACCGAGCTCGAGGGCGCGCCGCACGAGCGTCCCGGCCAGGTCGCGGCCCCCGATCACCTCGACGACGAGGTCGACGTCGTCCGCCTCGACCACCGCCATCGGATCGTCGGTGAAGACCTCGGCCGGCAGGGGGAGTCCACGGTCGATGGTGGTATCCCGGACGGCGACGCGGGTCACCTGCAGGCGGGCACCGGTGCGGGCGGCGAGATCGTCGGCCTCACGGTCGAGGATCGTGACGACCCCTGCGCCGACGGTGCCGCAGCCGAGCAGGCCGATGCGGATGACGCGGTCCACGGGTGACCTCGGTCGGGTGGTCGGGGAGGGCGCCGGAGCCTACCGGTGGCAGCCGACCGGCCTCCCCGCGCCGAGGCTCCGGACCAGGTCGGGGTCGGGTCAGGCGCCGGGACCCCCGAGGTATCGCGTCGGGAAGAAGTCGGACCCCGACCTTGGCAGAACGGCGGTTACCGCCTGGTCGGCCCCTCGGACACCCGGAGCCCATCCGATCGGTGCGCCCGACCCACCGGGGTGCTCGTGTGGCGCCAGCGCCACGTCAGGACCCCGCGAGCCCGACCGATGGGTGCGCGCCGGCCTACCGGGGCGCTGGTGTGGCGCCAGCGCCACGTAGGGACCCCGCAAGCCGAGGACGGGGCGGGCCGAGCCAGTAGGCAACGCCCGTTGCGTTGTCTCGTGGGTGGCGGAGCTACCGCCGACAGGGCGGTCCGCGTTCTACCCGTTGAGCTCAATGGCCAGGTCCGGCACCGCTCTGGCGAGGCGTTGATCGGTGGTGAGAAGTCCGCAGTCGAGATCGCGCGCCGTGGCGACGTACAACGCGTCGCGGGCGGCGATGTTGTCACGCATCTGCCAGGCAGCCTCCAACAGCGCACCACCGATCGGGACGCGACGAACGTCCAGCCGTGCGAGCCGTCGCAACAGTTCATCGACCTCGCTGGCTGCGAGCTCTCCGGCACGGTGGAGTCGCGCCAGTCCCGAGAAGACCTCGGCATCCAGATGCGCAACGGTGAGAAGCGTTGCATCGCTGTCATCGGCCAGCCGGCGACGGACACTCTCGCCGGCGTCACTGCGAACGAGCAGATCGACGACTGCTGACGCGTCGAGGACGTAGATCACGGGAGCTCTTCGCGGGCCTCACGAACCGCCGTTGCCCCCGACACACCTCGGTGCCGCGGTAGCTCGTCGAGCCCGCTGAGCCAGTCGGCGAGCGCAAGGACGGCTGTCGAGCGCTCCAGCAGTTGGGCGACGTAGGTCTGGAGGCTGACACCAGCATCCTGCGCGCGCCGCTTGAGCTCCTCATGCGCTTCGGGTGCAAGTCCTCGGATCAACAGGTCGCCCATCGTCTCCCTCCCAGCAGCTATCACGATGATAGCTCAGACCTGGTGGCGTCCGACGGAGCGGACGACCTGCGCGTAACGCCCGTGATGTTGCGGTCACAGGGCCGCACGTGTTCTGAGCGAGATCACACGGGGAGCCGGGGAGCGGCGCGAATAGATCGACGCCGTTGCCGTCGGGGTCGTGCACGGTCGCGTACCGCTGCCCCCACGGCGCATCGAACGGGGCGAGGTGGGAGTGGTGGCCCTCAGCGACCAGTTCTGCGTGCAGCCGATCGACCTCCGCAGGCGAGTCGACGAGGAAGGCCAGTGCGACGCGCGGCGACCCGCTCGGTGCCTGCCAGCTCGGATCGAAGCCGTTGATGGTGTCGACCGGATCGAAGGCGATCCGCAACCCACCGGGCAGGGTCGCCTCGACGTGCGGTTCATCATCGGTATCCGCCGGCAGGTCGAGACCGAGGCGGCGGTAGAAGGCCAACGAGGCGGCGAGGTCCTCGACCACGAGGCCGATCATGTCGAGTCGGGGTGGCACGGGCACTCCTCCGGTCGTCGATGGCACAGCGCGAGGTGCGCCGGCACCGATCGCAGCCTGCCTCACGACCGGCTCGCGAGGCTCGCGTTCCGACCAGGTGGGGTGGCGCGTCCCGGGGCCGCGCGCGGCCGGGCCTTCGCTGTCACACCCCGTGCCTAGGTTCAGAGGTCTGGACATGGGGCCCGATGACCGTGCATGTGTCAGATAATTCTTGGTGCAGAAGTGCCTGCCGCTGGAGGAATCCGTGACGTGAATCGTCGGCCTGGTCACCCGACAGAGGTCAGGCTGGGCTGGCTGTGCACCATTCCGACTCCGCGGCGTGGACCCCCATGTCCAGACATCTGAGGTTGGTTGGCGTCTTCCGCGGAAGGGCCTGCGGGGACCGTTCGACGGGGAGCG
>NZ_JBBEBZ010000188.1:12098-12803 GCF_040882075.1 Nitriliruptor sp. | reverse complement strand
GCACGTTGGATCTCACGGGGCTGCTCGCCGCGGACCTCGCCTTCGACGACGTGGCCATCGTGGGATCCATCATCGACGCCATCGATCTGGACAGCCTCGACCTCCCGGCGCTGCCGCTCACACCGTCGCACGGCGCTGCGGGCCCGTTCACCGATGCCGAGTGCGACAGCGGGATCGGTGCCGCGTTCTGTAGCGGCACCACCCCGACCGTCCGCCAGACGCTCCGCGGCCAGGGCGGCAACGACCTGTCAACCGCGCTACGTGCCCACCTCGAGGGTGCGCTCGCAGGGCTCGACCTCGTGAGCACCACCGGCGAGGGCGCGCTGCTCAGCCTCGGCGCCGCCGTCGAGGGACTCACGATGTCGGCGGTGCCGCTGACGGACGGGCTCGGTGCCCCACTCGATGGGACCGTCGCAGACTTCGGGCAGCGGCTCGGTCAGTACAGCCCGGCGGACCAGCTCCTCATCGTCGAGCAGCTGCTCTCCTCCACGCTCGCGGAGCTCGGCGTCGACGATCTGCTGCACCTCAGCGGTCGCTACTCCTCGTACCCGGCGCTGACCGTGGACACGTCGACGGCCCCGGTCGGCGGCGAGTACCAGGGCACGTTGACCGTGACACTGGTCGAGTGACGAGCGTGACCCCCTCCCGCGCCCGCCGCCGTCCGTTCCCGCTCCTGACGGGTCCCGCCGTGGGGGGGGGGGGGGG